>JBEIFD010000080.1:0-9743 GCA_040382535.1 Merismopediaceae cyanobacterium | reverse complement strand
TGAGTTTGAAAAAATTGAGAATTTCTAATATATCAAGCTTTGGAGCTTTTGTGATACGGAAATCAGTAAATACATCAAGGACGGTTTGCCGCGATCGCCTCTTTCTCAAGTTTCTTTAGGATTCTTTGAGGACGTAACCCACGCCCCGAACGGTATGAATCAGACGTTTTTGATCACCCACTTCAATTTTGAGCCGCAGATAACGGATATAGACTTCAATGATATTCGATTCGCCATGAAAATCATAACCCCAGACGTTTTCTAAAATTTGCTCCCTCGTCACCACTTCCCTGGGATGGGCCATGAGGTATTTTAATAATTCAAATTCCTTCATGGTTAAATCAATTTTTTTTCCCGTTAAAATCAGATGCCGATTGCTTAAATCTAGGACAAGATGACCAAAGGCGAGTTGTTCGGGGGGATTTTCTGAAGGTTGCAGATAAAACCGCACTCGATGCAAAAAAGACTCGGAGCGATAGGGCTTGAGTAAGTAATCATCGGCTCCTGCTTCTAAACAAATGACCCGCTCCTCGATGGTTTCCTGTTCAATCAACATTAGAATAATCACGGGATAAGATGCCAGCCGTAACTCTTGACAGAATTGCAATCCTTTCTCCCCAGCGCGATCGCGGTCTAACACAATCAGGGCGGGATGTTGTTGTTTAAGCTGAACCCAGGCCTGGTCAATATCGAGGGCAATTAGGGGAATATAACCCGCTTCCTGGAGATCCGAGTTAGCTTTTTGATTGAGGGCATCATTGGTTTTCACCAACAATACATAGGGATTCGATGTTGAGGGAAAGACTACCATATTAGGGATTTTTGGCTTGCTTTGGTTCGGGATAAATTTCAGTCACCACTCTATCTTGTTTATCACTGGTGACAACGACACTATTATTTTGCAGAATGCCGATCGCCCTTTCTCCTGTGAGGTTAAATTTGGGGGATTTGCTTTGTTGATAAATTACATTTCCCAAAGCTTCTAGGGTTTGGTCGGCCATATTCCAAGTTAGGTTATTGGCAAAGAGTGTGGCTTGATTCTGTTGGCTAATGCCTTGGGTTCCTCCCGCCAGCCAGGCCATCTTTTGATTGAGATCTACCTTGCCCTGATTGCCTGTAATGGTAATTTGTTGTTCGTAATCGACTATTTTAAGGGGCTGGGAAGAATCGACTAAACGCTTTTCGTAATACCAATTGATCAAGGTTCCCGCAATTTGTAGGGGCGGCTTCAGGGATTTAAAATCTACACTCTCTCGGATCTGCAATAGCTTGGTATTCAATTGCAATTCCGCTTGTTTGGTCACGACCTGATCGGTAATCAGTTTATCTTCAAAACGAGATACCTTCATTAATTGGTCACTCAGGATTTTGCTTTCGGCAATCAACCAGAATAAATGTTCAGTCTTGAGTTGCAACCTTTTTTGAGCCGATACCCCGACAATATTTCCCGATAGATCCACACGCTGACGACGAGTTTCATACCGCCCTTCCTTGGCTGTCACTTCGAGTTGGGGATGACTGCCCTTAAAGTCCTTACGAATCACTAATAATGATTCCTTGGGTCGCCATTCAGCCTCATTACAACGAATCACTGCCTTATTACGGGGATCTACGGCGATAATATTTTGCCTTAAAATTACGATTTCTCCGTCCTTTTGAATTTCTCCCTTATCCGCACTCACTTTCAGGACGATTTTACCGTCGGTAAATAAATTTCCCTTGATGCCAGATAGGGTGGCATTTTTGCGATCGGGGGTATAAATCGCGTCTTCTACCTGAATTTTCCACAAACTTTGCCCTTTGGCATCGGTTTGTTCGAGGGTCGCCTTGTTTAACTTTAGATAGCTTTCTAATTTACCACTGGGAACAGGACTCGGTTTTGCGATCGGTTTAGGAGCTTGACATCCCGTAACAGCACAAACTAGGACACCACTCAGCAGTAGTCTCCCAATATCAATAGAGCGGGGTAAATTTTTTACCAAATCAAAAGCCAGCCACCATGCTGCAAAACAAATTTAATTAACGGGTTTTATCGTGGTCGAGTAATCCAATCGTCGGAAAGCCACCATAGTTCAGGCTAGTTTTCGAGGTTTTTTGGATCTCTTCCTTGATTTGGTCGAGATCCACATAGCGGTCTGACACATTAATTAAACTATCACTGGTCATCGATCGCAAGCTAACCACTTCAATTCTTGCGCCCCGATAACTCACCGCATCCGCCGCATAGGCCAAATCTCCATCGCCACTGACAATCACTGCCGTATCAAAGGAACCCACGAGGGCCATTAAATCGACTGCAATTTCTACGTCTAAATTAGCTTTTTTCGAGCCATCGGGCAATTGAACGAGATCCTTGGCAATCACTCGATAACCGTTGCGTCGCATCCAGAGAAGAAACCCCTGCTGTTTTTCATTAGTGCGATCGACTCCCGTATAAAAAAACGCTCTGAGTAAGCGCGAACCCCCCGTTAAACGGAGCAGTAACTTGGTGTAATCAATTTCAATGCCCAGTTGGAGAGCGGCATAAAATAAATTAGAACCATCTATAAAAATAGCAACTCGACCCCGATTTTCCAATAGCTGGTCGTGGGTAAAGAGGGGATCATGCTCAAATTCTTCAAACATTTTTGTTATACCTCGTTTGTTATACGTTTTAAAAAAGTGTTTCTTTAAAAATTGGAAAAGTGAAAACAGATATACTATTAGCCCGATAATAACCCAAAAGTAAGGAATAACTTTATAAAATATCAAGATGAGCCTTGACTGGTGGGGAATTCTAGACGATTGAAAATAGGTTTCGCCGCATTTAATTGGACATTTGCAGGAAAAGACCCCCATTGTCCGTGTTCTTCAAAGGGAACTGTTTCCTTAAATTTTGCCCAATCATTAAAATTAATCGTAAAACCCAACTGGTGATAAATATCGGTACTTAAATTGGGAATTATGGGGGATAAAAGATAGGCCGCTAGACGAATAGATTCTAAAACACTATATAAAATTTTTTCAACCTCTTGTTGTTGTTGTTGTTTGTACAAACTCCAAGGGGCATTTTCATCAATGTATTTATTACAGGCGCGAATCAGGGTAAAAATTTCTTCCCCCGCTTCACTCAAAGCCAATTTATCGTAGGATTCCGTAACGCGATCGCCCAGATTTTGACCCAACAACAACAGCGCGTTATCGGGTGATAAATCCGCCGCCGTCAATTGAGGCCCTTGACCCTGACAATATTTTTTTACCATTCCCAAGGTTCGATTGAGTAAATTCCCTAAATCATTAGCCAGGTCAGCATTCAAGACATTAATAAAACGAGTTTCATTAAAATCTCCATCCTTGCCCAGCTCAATTTGAGTTAGAAAATAATAGCGTACCGCATCAGGCCCATACCGTTCGACTAAATCCACAGGATCAAGGGTATTACCCAAGCTTTTGCCCATTTTTTGGTTATCTTTAGTCAGAAAGCCATGACCAAACACTTTTTCAGGAAGGGGGAGTTGGGCCGCCATCAGCATTGCGGGCCAGTAAACAGCATGGAATCGGAGAATGTCTTTACCGATCAAATGTAAATTAATCGGCCACCAAGTAGCGATCGCGTTATCCAATGTTGCTTCCTGATCTGGCCCTAATAGGGCCGTGACATAACCCAACAGTGCGTCAAACCAGACATAGATGGTGTGCTTAGGATCGGTCGGAATCGGAAAACCCCAGTCCAGATTAATTCGAGAAATTGAAAAATCCTGTAATCCTTGTTTGACGAAGTTTAAGACTTCATTGCGACGACTTTCGGGTTGAATGAAATCAGGGTTTTCGTCATACAGTTTTTCCAGTGCTTCCTGATAGCGAGACAAACGAAAGAAGTAATTTTCCTCATCTCGCCACTCGGCGGTCAAATTCGTATGGATAAGACAACAGCCATTTTCTAATAAGTCCCGCTTTTCCTTAAATTCTTCACAGGCAACGCAATACCATCCCTGTTGTTGGGCGAGGTAAATATCTCCTGCTTTCTCAACCCGTTCAAAAAATTCCTTAACAATCGCGGCATGGCGGGGAGCCGTTGTGCGACTAAAACGGTCGTATTGAATCTCTAATTTTTGCCAGAGGGATTCAAACCCTGTGACGATGCGATCGCAATGTATTTGGGGAGATAATCCCTTTGCTTCGGCTGTCCGTTGAATTTTTTGCCCATGTTCGTCGGTTCCTGTAATCAGCAACACAGAATAACCCTGAAGTCGCTTAAAACGGGCGATCGCATCGGCCACCATCGTAGTGTAGGCGCTCCCTAGATGGGGAACATCATTGACGTAATACAGGGGAGTTGTAAGAGAAAATCTTTTGATATCAGCGTTTTTAAAGGGGGTCATATTGTCAAAATAGAATACAAGCAAACCAAAACCGTTACTGATAACGGAATTATTTCAAGTATCCAGCCTAATTATTATTTTTATATTGTTCTAATTTAAACGAAATAGACTAGTAAATATGATTAAAATTTTGTGAAAATTTTTGATGAAAGCCTTATTATTTTTACCGAATAAGCTTCCTAATGATAGCGTAAAATCTATTAAAATCTGGAAAAATAGAAAAAAAGGTCGGTATATTTACTTAATATTTACTGATGAAACTGAGAGAAAAAACTTATCAATAAACAAGAAAACATCCCTTGGGCTAATCTTGAACAGGAAGAGTAACCTCTGGAAAGGGTAAAATCGGTAGGCGATCGCCCCGAAACACTTCTTCACTCAATTTTCCTAATTCTATAATTCCCTCAGTTAAGGGACGAGCAACACCCAACCCCACCAGAAGCGGAAAGGTCACAAAACTTAAGTAAATATGAGGATTCATAGGTTAATTGATTATTAAATAATCAGGAATTAAAGCTTTTATTCTATTCTAGGGACACAGGATTGACAACATCGGATTCAGGATGACTTTTAGAAATGGTTCGAGTACAGCACCAATTACTGGGCAAGGTCGATGGCCATCCCATGCGAATCGCTTCAGGGCAAATCGTTGTCACCGTTAATTGACAATCAATCAATTGAAAACCCTCTTTATCACACTGCTTTAAACTGTGTTTTAAAATCGAATCATTATTAAATTCAATGGTTCGGTTGCACTGCACACAAACAATATGATGATGATGGTGATGGGCCTGATGAAGTTCGTAATGTTTATGACCTTCTGCCAGTTCTAGCTCCCGTAAAATGCCCATACGAGACATTAATTTGACACTGCGATAAATCGTAGACAAACTAATGCCCTCCTTGCGATTCTCTAACAATTCGTAGAGTTCTTCAGCACTGAGATGATTACCTTCGGGTAAATTTTGAAAGACGTGAAGAATTTTTTCTCTTTGGGGAGTTAATCGCCAGCCTCTGGAATTTAATTCTGATTTGAGGGAATTAGCGGTATAAGTCATGATCCGCGACTTGCTTGCAACACTAGGTGATTCTTTATCATAGTCTTTAGTGATTCTTATTTGCAACAAAAAGCCCTAATTGCCAATAAAAAAAGCCCGCCGAAGCGAGCTAAAACGAGACACAATAGTTATTAATCTTTATTGATCACTGAAAACAGGCTTTCTGTTGGAGGGGTGACGATGATTATTGTTGTTATTGTTAATTTTGTTGGGTTTGCGTTTGATAGCAGGCTTGTTCATGCCGCTTTCAGGAACTTCCCATTCGGTTTTCATCCAGTTGGGGCAACTTTGGTCGTAGATCATTTGCAGAGCCGCCGCCGCGATCGCCTGGGGATCATATTCCGCGCTCAGATCACGCACCAGAGGCAAGAAAGATGCCATCCGTTCACCCGTTAAGGCTTCTTGGATTTGATTTTGTAATTTTTCTAAGCGTTTGGCTTCAACAACGGAACGAGTAGGGATTTCATGAATTTCAATCCGTTGTTTGAGACGTTGTTCAATTTGACGCAGTAAACGACGATCAATGGGTTCTACTAAGGCGATCGCGGTTCCTGTTTTTCCTGCCCGTCCCGTCCGACCAATACGGTGAATATAGGTTTCGGCGTTATCGGGTAAATCAAAATTAATGACATGGCTTAAATTCGTGACATCCAAACCCCGTGCCGCAATATCCGTTGCCACAACCAATTTAACCTTATTATCCCGAAAACGTTGTACTAGACGCTCCCGTTGGGATTGGCTCAAATTACCGTGATATTCATCCACGCTTTGACCCGATTCCTGAAGTTTGCTGGTTAATTCCGCCGCCGTTTGCTTGGTTCGGACGAAAATAATCGCTGATTCAGGACTTTCAATCTCTAGAATCGGTTGCAGAGCTTTTAACTTCGACCAACCACGAGGAACAAAATAAAGTTGTTGCTCAATTTTTGTCGGAGCGACTTCCAATTGTTTCACCGAAACCGTTGCGGGATCTTTCAAGAACTGATTAACCAATTCCCGAATTTCGCGGGGCATGGTTGCTGAGAAACAAGCTGTCTGACGGGTTGCAGGAGTCTTTTTTAAAATGGTTTTCACATCATCAATGAAACCCATACTAAGCATTTCATCCGCTTCGTCTAAGACCACCCAACGGACTTCTTCCAGGTTTAATTTTTTGCGGTCAATTAAATCAATCACACGGCCAGGAGTCCCAACCACGATTTGCACACCGCGTTCTAAACTACGGATTTGGCGTTCGATGGACTGACCCCCATAGACCGTCAAAACAAACAATCGACGTTGATTGGTGAAATCTTTCATCGCTTCAGCGACTTGTTGAGCCAATTCCCGTGTGGGGGTTAAAATAATGGCTTGGATACCAGGGCGACGGTCAATTTGCTCTAGGATCGGTAAGGAATAGGCGGCGGTTTTTCCAGTCCCTGTTTGGGATTGGGCTACCAGGTCTTTGCCCCCTAACATCAGGGGAATGGCCTGGGCTTGAATTTCCGTTGGCTCCGTAAAACCTAGTGATTCTAGGTGCTGGGTATGTTCATCGGATAATCCTAAGCTTTGAAAAGAAATAGTCATAGGGAACGTTGTATTTTTGAGAATTTGACAAGGGTTAATAAAATTTGAGTTATCGGAAGAAATATATTTTTCATACATCCCTATGGATAACGCTGGTCGAGTTTTCACAACTCCGCTTACACCACTTCTCCATAGAGATCGTAAACATCTGCTGCGGTAATGGTGACGGGAACAATGACTCCCAGGGGAGCCTCTCCTTTGACATAGACCAATCCATCCACTTCTGGGGCAAAGCGGGCAGAACGCCCAATCAATTCCCCTGTTTCAGGATTTTCTTGTTCAATCAGAACCTCAACCGTCTTTCCAATAGACGCTTGATTTTTTTTAGCAGAAATCGGTTGCTGAGTCTGCATTAAAAGATTACGCCGCTCGTCCATCACCTTTGCTGGGACTTGATGGGGCATTTTGTAAGCAGGGGTTTCTTCTTCGGGTGAGAAGGTAAAAACTCCTACATGGTCGAACTCGTGGCGTTGAACAAAGCTAAGTAGGTGGTTAAAATGTTCTGACGTTTCGCCTGGAAAACCGACAATAAAAGTAGTACGCAAGATGGCGTTGGGAATTGCGTTTTGAATCTTTTCAATGATAACATCATTGACTTGACCTTGCCAGGGTCGATTCATGGCTTTGAGTATCTCCGAGTGGGAGTGTTGGAGGGGTAAATCTAGATAGGGCAGGACGTTGGGGGTTTCCTGAATGGCTTTGATTACCTTGGGGGTGAGTCCTGTGGGATAGGCATAATGAATACGTATCCAGGGAACATCAACTTGGCCCAAGGCCCGTAGCAATTCATCTAGCTTGGGTTCGCCGTACAAATCTAAACCATAGTTAGTGGTGATTTGGGAAATAAGAATGATTTCCTTGACTCCCTGAGCTGCCAGTTGCCGTGCTTCTGCCACGATCGATTCAATGGGACGCGATCGCTGATTACCCCGTAGATGGGGAATAATGCAAAAAGCACACCGATAGTCGCAACCTTCGGCGACCCGCAGATAGGCCACGCCTTCGGTCGTTGTGCGATAACGGGGCGTATGTTCATCGGCAATATAGGTCGGCTCGGCGGAAATTGCCTTAACTCGCTCACCTTGCTCTACTTTTTCAACGATTTCAACAATTTTTTGATAATCGCCCGTACCGACGACCGCAACTGCTTCGGGAATTTCTTCTAAAAGCTGTTCTTGAAAGTGTTGCGCTAAACAACCAGAGATAATAATTTTCTTATCGGCTTCTGCTAATTCAACGAGGGTACGCACCGATTCCTTTCGGGCATCCCCAATAAAGCTACAAGTGTTAACAATAACGTAGTCTGCTAGTTCTTCGTTGGCATCAACGGAGTAACCTGCTTGTACTAGCAAGCCTAGCATATGTTCTGAATCTATACGGTTCTTTTCGCATCCCAGATGGGAGATGGCGATCGTTGGCTTGTTGCCCATGCGTTTCTTGGTATCACCCTGTTATCACGACTTTGGGGTTGTAAACCAAGAATGCTTTAACGTTCAGCCGAGTCGGACGATTGTTAGTTAGGATTTGGTTTTCCCCTGTATTGTAAAATATTGTAACAGACAAATGCCGATTCTGCCGAATGAGTTTAACGACTTTGATTAAATTCTCATTGTTTCTAATGATTTTTTAAAATCAACAAATATATTTACTCCTGAAAAATACTGAGGGGATTCTTGATGTCAGATTTGCCTTTAAATTTAACCGCGATCGCTGTTTTTGTGATGATGCTCTCTGTTTTAATCGGGCCGTTGATCCATCTGTCTCCTTTTGTGACGGCTCTAACGACCATTTCTTTGTTGGGTCTGATCACTGCGGATCAATTTGCCTGGCAGGGTCAGGGAAGCAATTTATTACTCGATAGCCTGGCTTCTAAGAAGCAACGACAGAGAATCTTGCACCATGAAGCAGGTCATTTTTTGGCAGCTTATTATTTAGGCATTCCCGTGAAGAATTACACGCTTTCGGCTTGGGAAACCTTTAAGCAAGGAAACCCAGGGCTAGGAGGAGTGCAGTTTGATACAGAACCGCTAGAAAGTCAGTCCCAGGATTGGCAGAATGTTCCCCTAATCCTAGAACGATTCGCAACGGTCTGGATGGCGGGGATCGCGGCGGAGCAACTAATTTATGGTCAAGCAGAGGGAGGAAATGATGATCGTCAAAAATTATTGATCTCCCTCAATTTGTCTCAATTACCCCAAGCTATTTATCCACAAAAGGAGCGTTGGGCTTTGGTACAGGCAAAAAATCTGTTAGAAGGTCATCGCGCCGAATATGACGCATTGGTTCAAGCCATGACCGAAAGACTGCCCGTTGCTGATTGTTATCGCATCATTCAAGAAAAACAGGTCTAATTGTGTGTCAGCCCCTCTAGTCTTTACAATACATAAGAGAGCAGTCAGGTTAATTCTATTAAGTAGCTGGTCACAATTAAACTGACAAATACTTTTTGCGCTCGATCCCCCCTGATAAGCTCTTGATAAGCTCTCTTGATAAGCCAATGTGTACACACAAGTCTTGCTGTCTAAGTTTTTGAGTTTTGATCCCCCCAACCCCCCTTGATAAGGGGGGCTATATTCCTATCAGTAACCCAGTCCCCCTTTTTAAGGGGGATGCCGTAGGCAGGGTGATAAATATTCTAAGGAATTGAGGATATGTGTGTACTGGGTATCCTTGATAAGGGGGGTGTCCATAGGACGGGGTGATCTTATAACTTTTAAGACACATCTATCTTAACCAACTAGTATTAATTTTCGATTTG
>JBEIFD010000079.1:0-9873 GCA_040382535.1 Merismopediaceae cyanobacterium | reverse complement strand
TTAGCATTCATGATCATCATTTTCCATCCCGACTGGAAACTGAAAAAACTCAAAGCGATCAGTCGTAAGAATTGGATATTGTTAACGATTACAGGAATATTATCAGGTGCGATCGCGCCTGCCTTAATTTTTACTGCTCTTGGACAAACCAACATTACAAATATCGTTTTAATTGGACGTATTGAGCCTATTTTAACTTTATTATTGAGCTTTTTATTATTCGGTTCCCAGGTTAATCTTTGGACAATGGCAGGATCAATCGTTTCTGTAGCTGGAGTCGCGGCAACTATATTTTTCGGAAGTTCAGGACAAATGATGAACTTTGGACAATTTCAGTTTGGATTTGGGGAAATTTGTGTTGCGATCGCGGCAATTATTACCTCTATTTCAACCGTTATTGGTAAACGACAATTGCAGTCTATCCCTTTAGGCATTTTCACAATTTATCGAAATATTTTAGGAACAATAATCTTTTTTTTATTGGCTACTTTTTTGTATGGAATCCATCATTTTGTAGATGTATTTTCTCCTTTTCTGTGGCAATGGATGTTAATTTATGCCGCTATTATTGTTGTCGTCGGTCAATTATGTTGGTTAGCTGGCTTAATGAAAGCAACGCCAACCGAACTCAATTTAGCTAGTTTATTAAATCCCATTCTTGCTATTATCATGGCCTATGTTATTTTAGGAGAAATTCCAACTTTAGCTCAATATTTAGGCGGAAGTTTATTGTTAGTTGGGGTTATTTTAAGTTTTATCGGCAATTTATACCAGTCTAAAATTAATCGAGAATCAAATAAGTCTAGTTCCATTGAAAAAATGGATACTCCCATTGGTTTTCGAGGAATTTAGTCTGCGATTAAAATTACTCTTTATTATGCGATCGCATCCCCAGTTACAGCTTAAAGTGCAATCTGGCTTCTGGTTAGCTACCAGAGAAAAGTTATTCTGGATTTCCTGTTGTTAACTCAGACTACGAAGCGGCGATCGCACTTGTTAGGAACGTAGAAGATCAGACAAAATATCTACAATTAATACTTGAGTTTTTAATGATAATGAGCCTAATTCACGCTGAATCAGTGAGGATTTAAGTGTTACCAAATGATTCAGTCTAATAGTTAATAATTTGCGAAGACCACTCATAAATTAAAACGATTTTACCCTTCATTGGTTACAGGTTGTCCATCTTTAAGGCTATAAATATCTTCTTCTGGATCATGCAGAAAAGCAAAGCTAGGGTTATTTGAAACAGCATTTAACCAGGTTTTTTCATTAAGTTCCTCTTCTGGCATGAGCAGAATAACTCGCACAAACCTCTCTTTTTCTTGGGGAATGGGATGATCAAGTTGGATTTGCCCTTGGGTATTGAGAATACCAGTGGTTTCAATTGCACGCATAGCTAAATTTAAAAGGAGTGTTTTTATTTTAACATTAGTAACAATCGGTCAACAGCGATCGCCTCTAACTCAAAACCTATACCCCGATCACATTCATTTTAGCCTTGCGAGCGACAATTCTCGGTTTCGGTGTAACGGTGTTGTTATACCGTCCTCACTGATAACTTTCTACTGCGTCATAATGCTTCAACTCTCACAAGACCGCCCTCGATCGCATCTATCCGCAATCCATATTTATAAAGTAGTGACATTCCAATCAAAGGGTCAGTCTCTGATTCAGCAACATCAATTTCCCGAAACTGTCCATCCCAGATAATTGTTACCGAATACAGATCAAACAGGGTTTCGCTACCGTCACCTAAAGTCACAATATCGGAAGCGTTCCATGACAAATCAAGAGCGGTAATGATTGAGGACGGCAAAGTGAGAAAACCGTTGAATCCTGTATCAATCACAGCATCAATAACCTGTCTTTGTCCATTCGTATTACCCACAATCAATGGAAGTGTGGCTTCACATCGCCGATTCACAACTCCTTGCATCATTTGGGTTTTACCAAACTCCGTGAGCCAAAGTGATAAACAGCACGATGTCCAATGCGGATGACCCAAGGTTGCGCATCAGGATATCGCTTGAACAATTGGCTAGTTGCTGGCAAAATGTGGTCGGCGACTTCAAAGGCTCCAGTTTCAATGTCGATCGCTACGATCTTACCTGTATTGCCAGATTCCACTTGCTGCTGAATGCTGGATTCATAGAGTGCTTGCCCACGTCGAGCTAACTCTTCTTTGCTGTAACGTCGTTGGCGAACTGCCATTGGTTTGACCTCATTGCGACTTGACCCATTTATTTTAGCTTGGAGAGCAGCGATCCACTGTTACAGCTTAAAGTGCAATCTGGCTTCTGGTTAGTACCACCAGAGAAAAGCGATTCTGGATTTCCTGTTGTCAAACCAACCTACGAAGCGGCGATCGTACTGTAATTCTTTATGACCAGCCGTACCTAGAAATCTCTGCGGTCAACTGCGTTGCGACATTATCAAATCTTGTATAGTCACCACCAAAGAGTCCTGCTTGAAGTGGTGCCCATGAATCTTGTTGTGTACGTCCCCCTGAGATAATTCTACCAAGTGGGCCATTATCATTGTGACCACGATATTTCCATGCGAATCGTCCAGGCGGCCCCCAGCAGTAGTTTTTTCTCAATAAATTAAGGTCGGCAACAGCTAAGGCAAAGAAAACTTCAAAAGTATCAAATGCTTGCTCATAGTTCTTCCCAATAAATAACACATCATCCAACTTGGGTTGAAGAACTTTGAATAAATATTCGCTCATGGGAACATAGTTTCTTTCGTAGCCAGGGATTTTTTTGAAAATATCATTTCTATACAAAGTGGTAAATGCGTCTGCCGCAATAAATAACAACTCTTTGTTCTGAGATTGATAATGAGATGAAACAACAATAGGTGTATAAAATATGGCTGCTAGTGAGTCAAATCGCTGCCCATCAATAGCAGCAATACCAGCACAATATAGAATATGAAGAAGTGGATACCATCGCATCGCTTGCCAAAATGTCTCATTATTTTGTTGTTCCAAAGGTTCCGTTAAACGAGCTAATACCTTCTGTAATGTAACTTTGTGGACTGGTTTAGACCAATAAGCGACGCATGCAAGTAGAATTGAAATATCTTGACTGGCATTTTCATAGTACGTTAATCGCTCTAACAAAAGGTTTAGTAATTGTTCCTGTGAAGGCTGCTGTCCATTAGTGCGGAAACCGTCCTCCATTGTAGCGGCTAAAAAACGACGAACTTCACCAAAAAGAAAATCGTGTAGTTCAATCGCGGTTGAATCGTTTGCCAGTAATTTTTTGATGCGAAGAACCCTGGACTCTTGTTTTTCTGGGATTCCATTTTCTTCGGGATACGGGATTACAATAAGGCGATCATTATCTGCCTGCTCTTCCTTTTCGAGTTCAGTCAGATTATGAGGTTGAATGATGAAGTCACCGTCACCATCGAAATATCCATAATGCGGAGTTTGATAAGAATTTTTGTCATTGGCCACTTTATTATAAACGTAGGACATCAATCCATTAGCCGTAATAACCCCATCTTGTGTTGCAGCCTTTCCTCTAAGTCCTTCGATGAGATGACCTGTAAATACTGAATGATTTGGTATCGGCCCCCCAGCATCAGCAACAACTTCATCAGCTTTTCCTGCTGTTAAAACTTGCCTTGATTGTCGTAACATCATATCTTTGAGAAACCTTGTGCTACCTGGTTGTAAGTTACGGGTTAAAGCAAGACCACCATAACAGGCATCCATGATGAACAAAATGTGTTTTGCTCTTATTATTTCAGCATTATGGGTAAACTCAGTCCAACGAATAAGTGTTGACAAATCTGAAAGAGAGGCATTGTAGGGAACAAGATATCCTACTTCTCCTCGACTACCAGTTATTGTATGTCCATGGCCAGCATAAAAAATGAGTAAACGTTCATCCAGTTCTATATTTTCCTGCGCGAAGCTTAGGTAAGCTTTTAGTATTGCATCCTTAGTGGCTTCTTCGTCAGTTAAGTATGTTATATTTTCTTCCAGAAATTGTAATTCTTCAATGAGAATTTGGCGAATTTCTTTTGCATCACTGACTGCATAGGAAAGAGGAGAAACATTGAGATACTTGTCAATACCAATAACAAGAGCGCGACTATTCGTGTAGTGACTTTTGAAAAGAAATCTGAGATCACGCATAATGAAATAAAAAACAAAAATATTTATTGCATATCTTTTAAGAAGATGCTATACAAGTTTATCACATATTTTTCAAGGCATATCAAATTTTTCAGTGATCAGATCGCAAAATTAGGTCAGAAATTTATCACATTTTAGAACTAATGCAATCCCAACCTAAAGGAATTCATCTTTAATTAGATTAGTTATCGCTTTTTTACTTGACGGTAAGGGATGATCGCCCGATTGTTGATGATAGTTTTAGCTCAAAAGTATTCTGTGGAAAGATCGTCAATAATCCGTTTACAGCAGTTTTCGATCAAACCTACCACAAGAGCAATTCACCAAATCAAGTCTAGGTAAAGCTTTACTGTTTTGCACACATACACGTTTGATTGCAATTTGCTGTAAATACCTGAGCATTATTTAAACCCTGAGATAAAATCAAAGAACCTTGCACCAAAATCACCGCCTCTTCAGCTTCCTGTTTCGCCACATTTGCTTCCATTCCCTCTACTATTAAAACCTCCGCGATCGCCGCGATCCAAGTTTCAAATAACCGTTGAACCTGATGAACACCCCCTTCATAGAGTTCCAAAAAGCGATCGCCAATCAAAATAAACGTTACCGATTAGGAAAAGAAATTTCTAACACCACACAGCCAATATCCGTGCGGAAAGGGCCATGAATTTCCCCAGGCGGTCTGCTGGCATAATGCCCCGTCTCTAGCCATAGATCCCAGGCTTGATCATAGAGACGACCACTGACAATTAAAATTTCTTCTGGATAGGTATGAGTTTTGTCCCCGAAAGCAGAGGTATCCGCACCAGGAAAAAAGCGGGTTAAACGAGTGTATTCTCCCGTTTCTTCATCGATACTCAGAGTGAGTTCTTCTGCTAGTCCTTCAAGCCCCGCGATCGCTGTCCAAAGGTTTTTATTTTGGGAAAGTAGGGGATTCCAGTAAGTGACTGTGGATTTTGACACGAAGATTAATTAATTGAATAATTTTAAAAAAATTCAAAAGTGAAATAAATTTTACTCGGCTTCTTCAAACAATAATTCTTCGAGAATCATTTGCATTTTTTCATCTTCAGGAGAAACTAATTCGACCTTGCCGTTATCATTTGCTTTAGCCAAAAAGAGCAAGGGAGCAAGGGGCGTATAAATCGAATAGCGTTGTTCTTTGTGATAGAAACTCACGAGAAATTGTAACTCTTCAGGCTCTAGGGGTTGCTCCTCATCTTCACCTTCTAATTCTAGGGTGAGAATGTCGTCATCCTCAATGGGAGGCAGTTCTCCACTGACTGTTAGACTATAAGCCGTGTATTTAAGGGAAAGATCCAGTTCGGCTAAAACCGCTTTAGCATCGGGGAAAATTTCTTCAATTTCTTCTTCATCTTCTAATAAAATTGCGTCAGAAAACTCTTCGTCATCATCTTCCGAGTCTTCATCCCAGGCAATAATAACAATGGGCAGATCGACTGGCATTAACAACAGATAATTGAGATTATCAACTTCAATCGAATTTTCAACGTAGCATTCCAAAGCCCGTCCCCCTTCATCGATAAGGGTTACGCTATCAGCTTCTTCTGGCTCGTTTTCTGGGCTAAATAGGTAGGAAGACATAGGACTTAGAGATACTGTGAAACTTAGAATATCATATTTGATGATCCTCTCCTGTCTTTTTTTTCACTAGATTTTAGGATTGAGCCAGGGAGCCTTTTCTAGCGATTTAAAGCCTTCTACATCGGTTAGGTTGTATTGTAAAGGGGTCAAAGTAATATAATTTGACTGAATTGCCTGAACATCGGTGGGAATATCGGGAGAAAGATGACTATGATGGGGGTGCTCGATTTCTTTGGCGATTTCGCCTGCTAACCAGTAATAGCTTTTTCCCCTCGGATCAATGCGTTTTTCAAACATTTCGACATAACGCCGCAATCCTTGACGAGTTAACATGACTCCCGCGATCGCGTCTTGTTCAACCGCAGGAACATTAACACTGAGTAAAGTTGCTTGGGGTAAGGGATTGGCGTATAAATGAGTTAAAAGGGTTTGGGCAAAATCGGCGGCGGGTTGGAAATTTTTGTAACTAAAACTGGCTAAACTCAGAGCAATGCTGGGAATTCCTTCGATTAAGCCTTCCATTGCCGCAGAAACCGTTCCTGAATAGAGAATATCGGTTCCCAAGTTCGCACCATGATTAATACCTGAGAGAACGAAATCAGGAGGTTCGGATAACACCGCAGAAAGGGCAAATTTCACGCAATCGGCAGGAGTTCCCGAACAAGACCAGGCGACAACCTGGGGATGAAAAACCTCTTCCACGATGTCGGCTCGTATCGGGCGATGGAGCGTTAAACCGTGACCTGTGGCGGACATTTCGCGATCGGGACAGACGACGGTAACTTGATGCCCTGCTGTGGCGAGGGTATTGGCTAAAGTGCGGACACCGAGAGCAAAAATGCCGTCATCGTTACTGACAAGGAGTTTTAGGGGAGGGATTGGGGTCATAACTATTTTGCTGAATTGCGGGAGTTCGATACACTAAGAATCAGTAACGGGTCTATATTTATTTTACTTGCTAAAAATTGCCACTTTTATGACTACTCAGTTAGAAACGGATTTACAATCGCTACAACAAGAAGCCCTGAGCGCGATCGCGGTGACGACGGATTTGGATGCGTTGGAGCAATTAAGAATTAATTATTTGGGTAAAAAAGGGCAATTATCCCTCATTCTACGGGCAATGGGTAAGTTAAGTGCGGAAGAAAGACCCCGTATTGGTGCGATCGCCAATGAAGTCAAGGATGCTGTCCAAAATCAATTAGACCAACAGCGACAAGCCTTACAAAATGCCGAAATTCAAGCCAAATTAGCCGCCGAAACCCTTGATGTCACCATGCCAGGTGTTTATCGTCCCCTGGGTCGTATCCATCCCCTCAATAGTACGGTTGATAAGGTTTTAGAGATTTTTGTCGGTTTGGGTTACACCGTCGCCACTGGCCCGCAAGTCGAAACCGATTATTACAATTTTGAAGCCCTGAATATTCCCGCCGATCATCCCGCCCGCGATATGCAGGATACGTTTTTTCTCACTGATGGTCGTCTGCTCAGAACCCATACTTCTCCTGTGCAAATTCGTTATATGGAGAATCACGAACCTCCCATTCGGATTGTGGCTCCTGGTCGAGTTTATCGTCGAGATACGGTGGATGCGACCCATTCTGCGGTTTTTCATCAAGTCGAACTGTTGGCGATCGACCAGGGTTTAACGTTCACGGATCTCAAGGGAACGATTAAGGAATTTGTTAAACAGATGTTTGGAGAAGATTTACCCGTGCGTTTTCGAGCGAGTTATTTTCCCTTTACCGAACCGTCTGCCGAGGTGGATGTGCAATGGAAAGGGAAATGGTTAGAGGTGATGGGTTGCGGAATGGTTGACCCAAATGTGATGAAATCGGTGGGTTATGATCCCGAAGTTTATACAGGTTTTGCCGCAGGTTTTGGGGTAGAACGCTTTGCAATGGTGTTACATCAAATTGATGATATTCGTCGGCTTTATACAAGTGATTTGCGTTTTTTACGACAGTTTTAAAGAGATATTTTAAGACTGCCAAAAGTTCTGATTTAAGAGTGTCAATCTTTTCGTTGAAAAAGGAATTGTGCTTGGAAATTCTGTATCGGGATAATCTCCTTGGACTTTTTTGAGAGCTAACCGCCAGGCTTGATCACAGGATTCTTGCCATTGACTTTTTAAGCTGGGAGAGACTTCTAGGACTAATTCAAGTTGAATGCGTTGTTCTCGAATGGTGCGTTCCCAACCGTTATATTCCAGGGGCATGGGGACATAGAGACGTTTGAGTAGATGTTCAAAGAGAACCAGAAGACGGCTTTTGAGTTCTTTTTTTTCTGAGCGTCCCAAGGTTTCGATTTCCTCAATTAGGTTATCTAGATCTAGTTCATCAAAGTTTTTGGCTTTGAGATGGCGGATGATTTCTTCTGTCCAGAGCAGAAGGTCTTGTTCGTAGAGTGAGATGGGAGAAGCGGTGACAGTCATAATGGGTTCTCCTAACAAGGGTTAACAATTTTTCGCTATTTGCATTATAATAGGTGATTAAATAGCCGTGATTTCTTCTGAAATGCGTGAATAAACATCAAGTTGATGATATTTCTCGGTTTTAGGCAAGAAATTTACGCTTTTTACGACAGTTTTAAATTATTAATATCTTGAACCTCTCCATATAGAATATGTTGATCCCCAAAGCCTTTTTATCTCATTCATCCAAAGACAAAGAATTTGTCAGAAGTGTTGCTCACGAATTGGGTCGTCAGTATTGTATATTCGATGAGCAGGTATTTTCTACAGGAGAAGAATTCAAAACTTCAATCATTAATGGATTAGATGATTCTTCGATTTTTGTATTTTTTGCCAGTAAAAATTCTTTACTTTCATCATGGGTTAATTTTGAAATTGAAGAGTCGTGGTATACAAAATTAGAAAAGAATTTACAAAAACATCTAGTTTATTTGATCTCTGATTCAGTTGAATATGATGATCTTCCTCTTTGGCTAAAACGAGCAAAAATCCAAAAGGAAAATTCACCAAAAATAGTTGCCCGAAATATTCGTGATCACCTTGACAAACTTAATGATTCAAGAAAAAATCCATTTGTTGGAAGAAATCAAGATATTCAAAAACTAGCAGAACAATTAATACCAGAAAGCACTCTTCCCCCCAACATTTTATTTGTAACTGGTTTACCTGGGATTGGTCGTCGTTCATTACTTCAAAGAGTTGTACCAGAATATCTAAATTTAAAACCTCTAAAAAGTCCTATTCGTTTGGGTGAAGGCTTTCATCTACAAGAAATTTGTATATCTATTGCTGATTTTGTAGAACCGTACTCGACTGAACAAGAATTTAAAAGAATTATGCAGGAAATCAAAAATTTATCAGACGAAGAAGCATTAAATCGAACTTTGGGAAATTTGCGAAGGATGACAAATCAAGGAGAATTACCTGTTTTTTTAGATGAAGGTGGTCTATTTGATAGCGATGGAAATATTTCAGAATCTGTGCAACTTATTATTCAGTCTCTTTCTTCAAATAATGATATTTATATAGCTTTTATCTCTAATAGAAGACCAAACAATTATTCTCCTTCTATTGCAGCAACTCATTTAAAACATCTGACTCCAGAAGATCGTAAGTTATTAATAAAAACTCTTGACCTTACTTCTGTTCGCGGATATAAAAGAGTAAATCAATTGAAACAAGAAGAAATATTAGAACTTGCAGAATATACAGCGGGTTATCCTCCCTCGGCATATATCGCTATCGAACAAGTTGACAATTACGGTATTGAACTTGTACTTGCTAATAAACAAAAATTTACAGAGCTTCGTATCAATCAGTTCCTGCAACATTTAGCTAAAGTTGGATTATCAGAAATAGAAAAGAGTATTCTTCGTTTACTTGCTCATTTTAGTCCGTTGCCTTTGAAAATAATTGCTTCAACATTATCAGATGATATTAAAAATATTAGTAATTATGTATCTCGTTTGATTGATATATCTTTAGTTGTAGTAGAAGAAAGATTATATAGAATAGCTGATCCTGTTTCAGATGCTGCGCTAAAAGCTTTCGGAATACCTCCTGAAACAATAGTCAGAACTCTTGCTCATATAATTCTGGATCTTATTGATGATCCTGAATTTGAGGATCGTCGTTTAGAGTT
>JBEIFD010000078.1:0-9879 GCA_040382535.1 Merismopediaceae cyanobacterium | reverse complement strand
TCGATGTTGCAAAGAAGGCATTTGTTGACGGACTTGCTTCAGTCTGACGGGATTAATTTCCGCGATCGCCACGCCTGGAGTCACCCCTGCATCGTCTAAAATCACGCCCCAGGGATCAACAATCATTGCGTGACCGTTGGTATAACGCCGTTCATAATGGCAACCCGTTTGAGCAGGAGCAATGACATAACAGGTATTTTCAATCGCTCTGGCTTGTAACAAAACTTGCCAATGGTCTTTACCCGTAAAAGCCGTAAAAGCCGCAGGAATAAAGAGGACATCGGCTCCCTGCTGAGATAAATGCCGATAAAGCTCAGGAAAACGCACATCGTAGCAAATCGACAATCCTAAGCATCCTAATTTTTCCGAATGATACACCGTCGGAAAACTCGTACCCGCCATGACTGTGCTGGATTCACGATAGGTATTACCATCGGGGACATTGACATCAAAAAGGTGGACTTTGTGGTAACGGGTTAACTCTTCCCCATTGGGAGCCACCAGGGTCGCCGTGTTGTAGGCCTTGCCGCGATCGCCTTCTACGGGAACAGGGAAACCACCTGCGAGAATGGTCACTTGGAAACGTTGAGCAATGGTTCGGACAAATTTTTCAGCCTTTTCCGCAATTTCATCCGCTTGTTGCAATTTGCTTTCTTCATTGCCCAAAAAAGCGAAATTTTCGGGTAAACTAATCAATTCAGCCCCCCGACGCACGGCTAATTCCACTAATTCTTCTGCCTCGACTAAATTCTTTGCTAGGTCGGGCCGACTGGTCATCTGGATCGCGGCAGCAAGATAGGGTTTCATGTCTCTGGTTAATATCTAAATAGGAAAGTCGTAACTTTTTATTTTATCCTTAGCGGGGTCACGGCGCGAAGAAAATTTAGATAGAGAATTGATTTTTTAAACTGTCCTAATGTGAGGGAATCATCGTTTTTATTTTGAGATTTGATTGTTCATTTAGGCGTTTTAGGATAAAATCTGGTATCTTATTTCTTTGGGGTCACACCCGCTTATCCGATTAATTGATAGATTTTAGGATGCCACCATTGCCGCGATCGCTTTCCGAGAAATTCCTGTATCGAATGAGTAACCAACTATTTAACCTAGTGGGAAAATTATTGGTCAAAGAATGGGACAAACGTTTATTAGGATTAAATCAACTCCCGATAAAGTCCATTATTGATATTGGAGCCAATGAAGGTCAATTTACTCGACGCATCACCAAAATTTTTCCCCAAGCCCATATTTATGCCTTTGAACCCCTAACAATTCCCTATCAACAATTAGCTCAATTTGCGAATAAATATCCCCAAAAAGTAACGGCTTTTAATCAGGCTTTAGGAGATAGTATTAAACCGATTGAAATTTATAGCCATCTATACTTTAATCCGTCCTCTTCTATTTTGAAGACAACCAAACTCTGTGAAACCGTTTATCCGATGGTCAAAAAACAGAAGGCGATTCAAATTGAACAAACGACCCTCGACAGAGCGATCGCCAATTTTTCGACCAGCTTAGAGGACAAAATTCTCATTAAATTAGATGTTCAGGGCTACGAAAATAGAGTCATCAAAGGAGGCATGGAAACTTTTAAAAAAAGTGTCGCTTGCATTGTTGAAATTTCCCTAGACCAACTCTATGAAGAACAAGCCCACTTTCGAGAAATTTTTGACCAATTAGATCATTTGGGTTATGGCTATGCGGGAAATCTCGATCAAGTGTTAGGAAAAGATGGTCATGTCCGCTATTTTAATGCGGTTTTTGTTAAAGAATCATTTTTGAATTGTAGGTGAATTTTAAATCATGCGTGTTGAAGCTTGTTGTCAATCATTATTAGCCGAAATTCTTCCTAAAATTGATCCCAAAAAAGAAGGGTATTGTATTGATGTGGGTGTGGGAACCTTTGCTTTTTATTGTGAAGTTTTTGCCAAATTAGGTTATCCGACGGTAGCCGTTGAACCTTTGCCCGTTAAAAAGTTAAAGCAAATTAGTACACGCCATAATATTCGATTAATTGAAAAATGTTTATCTAATTTAGATGGCAAACAACTCCTATATTTAGGCAGTTTTGCGGGCTTATTTAATCGTAATTTTAGTTCCTTATCTGCTGATTGGTTTGGAGCTTCTGGCAAAACGAAAGAAGTAGAATCTATTTCCCTACCCACTTTATGAGAAGATATTAAACCTGCCCAAATAACTTGTTTAAAACTGGATATTGAAGGTTGGGAATTTAATATTATTGAGCAGTTACCCTCTATTCCTCATCATTTATTACCCAAGGTAATCATGTTTGAATACGGCGGTGGCGTGAATAAAAATCAGGGTGAAAAAGGCTGGTCAAAGGATTTTCTCGCTAAAACCCTCAACTGTCTTTCGGTGCTTAAATCCTGCGGTTACGGCTCCAGTTGGATGATCGATTTTGCTCCCCGTACCCAAGAAAAACACTTTGATCTGCGATCGCGGAATTTAGAAACCGATCCCTTATTTTCCGATCAATCCGTTTATGGCAATATTATTAGTTTGAAAGATGCCACTATTTCGCCCGAAAAAATTCAAGCCATTTGTCAGTCCTATTACAATTCTTCCCTGATTGATTTAGTAGTTAATGCCGTAGTTTCTCGATAGCTATGGGCTGATTAAAGGATCACGTTGATTTTCGGAAATTATTACAAGAGCTTTTCAGAGGCAATTTTTACGACTTTTTCAAACACCGTTAAATCGGTATAATATTTTTCTGACTGAACACTATCAGTTGTTAATACTCCTCCACTGGTAACAATCGCTCCTTCTAACATTAGATTATCGTGCATTTGGAAAAGCTCAATACTCATTCCATTTTCATCCAGATCGGGGGTAGTTTTTGTAACGCGATCGCTGTAAAGTCTATCATCGTTGGTATAGGCAAAAATGGGTTTTCCCTGGGCTGCCATATAACCTAATTCAAAGGCTGTCCCCACATCCATACTAGGGCTACGAAAGGGAGTCATATTCGCAACAATTAAATCACAATCATCCATTAACTTTATATTATTTTGATAAATCTTAACGCCAGATTCAAAAAGAGAAAGATTACTTAAATCTAAAACATTATCTAGGGGAAATATTCCTATAAAACCATACTTAGCACAAATCTTTTTTTTTTCTTTAGCGATTTTTAAAGGATCGGGTAAAAAAACATCTGGGCCAGCGAGATAAATTTTCATACTTGTCACTCCTACGACTTTTAATTTCATTCATTATTCAAAGTTTGCATCGTCTGTTGAGTCAATGACTGAATTTGTTCTAAAGATGGTGTCGAAGTTTCTGACTCTTGTTTTAACCAAAGTAAATATTCGATATTTCCCGCAGGCCCTTTAATCGGCGAATAGGTTAGACCCGCATAGAGCCAACCTTGTTTTTGAGCCTGATTTAATATCTGATAAATGGCATCGGCTTGATCTTTGGAATCGCGGACAACACCATTTTTTCCCAGTCGCGATCGCCCGACTTCAAATTGCGGTTTGACTAATAAAATAACTTCCCTGGGTTCAATTAATAAATTCCAAAGCGGTTCTAGAACTTTATTTAAAGAAATAAAAGACAGATCCATTACAGCAAAATCCGCAAATCTTTCTTCTCCATAAAGGCTCTCAGGAGTTAAATGCCGAAAATTAGTGCGTTCTTTTAAAACTACCCTTTCATCCTGTCGTAATGTCCAGGCAACTTGTCCATAACCCACATCGACTCCATAAACTTTTGACGCGCCTGATTGCAACAAACAATCGGTAAATCCTCCTGTCGAAATACCGCCATCTAAACAAATTCTTTGGTCAACAGAAATTGAGAAAAAGGTTAATGCCTTTGCTAATTTTTCTCCTCCCCGTGAAACATAGGGCGGTTTTTTAGCGACTTCAATAATCGCCTCGATACTAATTTCTGTTCCTGGCTTATCAATGATATGTTGATTAACCTTAACCTCTCCTGCTCGAATTAATTTTTGGGCTAGGGCGCGAGATTCACAAAAATCACGCTCAACTAATAACAGATCTAATCTTTTTTTTGCCACACCCACTCCAGAATTGTTATTTTAAATTAAGCGAATTTCTGCATGAACAACCGAGGGTGTGTGCTGTAATTGAAAACCGACCTTTTCAGAAACTCGTTGCATAGGTCTGTTTTCTTTGAGCATTTCCGCTTTAATAGCGGCTAATTTTTCGTCCCGACCCACTTGTACCAATTTTTCTAACAACATTGTGCCTAGACCTTGATGTTGATAGGCATCACTCACTAAGAGGGCAAATTCTCCTTCATTAATGCCATGTTGTTTGGTTAAGCGTCCCACCCCAAGAATTTCTTTTTCTAACGTTTCAGGATTTTCTGATTCCACAACCAAAGCCATTTCTCGGTCATAGTCAATAAAACAAAGACGGGTTAACCGTTCGTGGGCAATACGAGAACTCAGGGACATCAAATGGAAATAACGGAAATAAAGACTTTGTTCCGAGAGGGTTTTATGAAATTGGATCATCAAGGGTTCATCTTCGGGACGGATGGGACGAATGGTGACGTTTTGACCATTGGGCATCTCCCAGGGAGTAACGTATTGGAGGGGATAGGGACGAATTGCTGTCCGAGAAAGTTCATGATCAGGAGTTTCGACGGAATGCAGAACAATTCGGGCATCTAGGGCAGATAGGCGTTCCTCCGAGGCGAGCAGAGGGTTAATGTCGATTTCTTTGATTTGGGGTTGTTCAACCACGAGTTGGCTAAATTTGACTAATAATTTTTCTAACGCTTCTAAATCAACGGATTTACGACCTCTCACTCCTTTTAAGGCTTCATAGATCTTGGTTTGCTCCATCAATCGTCGTGCCAGGGTGGTATTTAGGGGGGGTAAGGCGATCGCCCGATCTTTAAAAATTTCCACTAATTGGCCACCTGTTCCAAACACTAACACGGGGCCAAATTGAGCATCCAGACTACTGCCAATGATTAATTCATAGCTACCATCGGGATTGAGCATGGGCTGGACTGTCACCCCTAAAAAATGCTCTGCTCCCGCTTTTTCGGTGACATTTTGCTGAATTTTTCCATAGGCTAATTGGACAGATTCAGAGTCTAGCAGGTTTAATTGCACCCCGCCCACATCGGTTTTATGGGTAATGGTTTCTGACCAAAGTTTTAATACAACGGGATAACCCATTGAGTCTGCCAAGGCGATCGCTTCTGAAACGTTTTCGGCAATCCCTGTGGGGACAACGGGAATATCGTAGGCTTTTAAGATATCTTTGGATTCGACTTCCGTTAGCAGAGTTCGATTCTGGGATAAAGCATTATTTAAAATCTGTTTAACGCGATCGCGATCGGTGTTTCTGTCATGATTGATCGGTAGCGTAGGGGTTTCATAAATCCCCTTGAGATTGTAACTATAACGCCACATAAAATTGAATAAACGCGCCGCCGCATCGGGATAACGATAGGTCGGAATTTGATTTTGATTGAGAATTAATTCTCCTTCCGTAACATCGTCGCCCCCCATCCAACTGGCAATAATCGGTTTCGTCGTATTTTTAATACAGGTACTTAATTCCTTGGCCGTTTGAGTCGGATCGGTCATCGCCTGGGGAGTCAAAATCACCAATAGACCATCGGTATTAGGATCTTGAATCACAATATCCAGTACCTGAGCATAACGTTCGGGGCCTGCATCGCCCAAAATATCAATGGGATTGCTATGACTCCAATGGGGGGGCAAAACTTTATTCAATTTCTCAATCGTAGAGCTATCTAGATCGGTTAACAATCCGCCCGTATTAATTAAAGCATCGGTCGCCAACACCCCAGGCCCACCCGCATTCGTAATAATCGTTAACTTTGGCCCCATAGGACGATGGGGTTGTTTCGCAAAAACTTCCGCGAGATCAAACAATTCAGAAATTCGTTCAATTTGCAGTACCCCACAGCGTAGAAAGGCAGCATCCATCACATCCTTACTGCCTGCTAATGCGCCTGTATGAGAGCTTGCGGCCTTGGCTGAAGCTTCCGTTTGACCCGCTTTAATCAAAACAATGGGTTTGGTTAGGGCCACTTCCCTGGCCGCTGAGAGGAAAGAGCGGGCATCGCCGATGGATTCCATATAAATCGCGATCGCCTGAGTATGGGGATCATCACCGAGATAGTAAATTAAATCCCCCCAATCCACATCGAGCATGGAACCAATGGAAATAAAAGAGCTAAATCCTACATTTTCAGGAAAACTCCAGTCTAATACCGCCGTACACAAGGCCCCACTCTGACTAATAAAGCCTAGATTCCCAGGACGCGCCATTTTCCCCGCAAAAGTAGCATTTAATCCGATCAGAGGATTCATAATCCCCAGGCAATTCGGGCCAATAATTCGTAATTTACCCAAAGCAATTTCTTTAATCTGGCGTTCGAGTTCCTGCCCCGTCGGCCCAATTTCCCGAAAACCTGCCGAAATGATAATGACTCCCTTAACTTCTTTTTCCACACATTCGGTAATAATAGCGGGAATAGTTGCGGCGGGTGTGGCGATAATTACTAAGTCGATTTCGACGGGAATGGCTTTGAGGGTAGGATAGGCGGGAATGCCCAAAACCTGACTCCGTTTAGGATTCACGGGATAAATACTGCCCCCAAAGGGATTACTCACCAAATTCCAGATGAGGGTGCGACCCACGCTATTCGGTTTATCGGTTGCTCCGACAACAGCTACGGTTTTGGGATTAAAAATGGGTTCTAGGGGTTGATCCTGGGAGCGTAGAATGTCGTAGGCGCGATCGGGGGAAAATTCGGCGAGGGACTGAAACATAACTCAATTTCCAGATTTCTGCTGGCTTAATTGTAATACTGAAAGTAATCCGCGATCGCGTTTCTAAAATTCTGATTGGGTAAATTAGTAAGAAAAACCCCAAAAAGGAAGCCCCGACTGTCATTGTTCGCGAAAATACTGCCAAATACCTGCTCTATCAGTTGCAAATCGCGTAATAGTTAAGATTGGTATGTATTATGGGCAAAGGGCTGGCGTTCCTCGGATTTGATGCGACCATCCTGGAACCAAATAATGCGTTGGGTATGACTAGCAACATCAGCTTCATGGGTGACGATGACAATAGTGATGCCGCTTTGATTTAGCTCCTCAAAAATCCCTAATACTTCTTTGGTGGTGTGGGAATCTAACGCTCCCGTTGGTTCATCGGCCAAAATGAGTAAGGGATGATTGACGATCGCCCTGGCAATAGCGACCCGTTGTTGTTGTCCGCCCGATAACTGATTGGGTTTATTTTGCAAACGATTTTCTAACCCCACTCGAAACAAAGCTTCCTTGGCGCGCATTTTTCTCGACTCTAGGGGAACGCCCGCATAAACCATCGGCAACATCACATTTTCGAGAGCCGACATTTGATTGAGCAAATAGAATTGCTGAAAAACAAAGCCAATTTTGCGATTGCGAACGGTAGCTAGTTCATCTTCAGTTAGTTCGGAGACATCTAATCCATCGAGGTAATAACGACCTGCGGTAGGGCGATCCAAACAACCAATCATGTTCATCATGGTGGATTTACCCGAACCCGATGCCCCCATAATGGCGCAGTATTCCCCCTGATTAATGCTGAGATGCACATTAGAAAGAGCGTGAACCGTTGCTTCTCCCTTGCCATAAACTTTAGAAATCGATTCCAAACGGATTAATTCGACGGGATTCCTTTCGGCGATCGCGGAATCAGACTGATTGAAGGGAGCAAGCTCGGAGGTCATAGTCAAAGGCGTGTAGTTTTCTCTAAGGCAATGATAACTTATTCCAAAATTCACCTTCTGGACTAACAGTTAAAATTTACCTGAAAAATCGGGATAAAGCCATTTTACGACTCCGACAATCAACGCAAGCACGACTCCCACCACCACTGAACGATTAATAAATTCCTGGGTATCTAATCGTTTACTAATACCATCGATTTTGGCATCTAGGGCTTTAATATCCCCCTTGAGTTCACCCTCTAGACTTTTCATCTCACCTTTTAGCTCACCTTCCAGGCTCTTCATCTCACCTTTTAGAGAACCCTCCAGGCTCCTCATATCACTTTTTAGTTCACCCTCAAGTCTGGCGATCGCAACTTTAACGTCCCCGACATCTTTTTGTAAATTATCCAGCTTTTGCTCAAATTTAACCAAATATTCTTTTAAATCAGATTCAATGGTGATCGCCATAGCCTAGTTCGACAGAATTTAATTCTATTATTGCTAATTTAACGCAAATTACTCAATATTTTAAATTTACGGCGATCGCCTTCCCCAATTTTCGACAAAACTTCAAAATACCCCTGCAAACCTTGGTATAATTGACCCGCCGTTAATTATTAATGAATCATCAATGACAATAGCGTGGCTATTTCCAGGACAAGGCTCCCAGGCGATCGGCATGGGAAGCGACCTTGGTGAACTCCCCCTAGCGAAGAGCAAACTAACAGAAGCGGAACAAATTCTGGGTTGGTCTGTGACGGAGAAATGTAATGGGGATGAAGCTGAATTATCCCAAACCCTCTACACCCAGCCCTGTTTATACGTGATAGAAAGTATTCTGACGGATTTACTCAAGGAAAAGGGATATCGTCCTGATTTTGTCGCGGGTCATAGTTTGGGGGAATATTCGGCCCTCTATGCGGCGGGCGTGTTTGATTTTGCCACAGGTTTAGCTTTAGTCCAAAAAAGAGCCATGCTCATGAATGAAGCAGAGGGGGGGAAAATGGCCGCCCTAATGAAATTTGAGCGATCGCAGTTAAAAGAAGTGATTGAGGCTACCCCGAATTTAGTATTAGCGAACGACAACAGCGAAGAACAAGTTGTTATCTCTGGAACCCCCGAAGCCGTTGACAGTGCATTGAGTCAAATCAAAGCTAAACGAGCAGTTCCCCTCAAGGTTTCAGGAGCTTTCCATTCTCCTTTGATGGCAGACTCGGCCCAAAAATTTCAAGTTGTATTGGACAATGTGATTTTTAATGATGCCCTTTGTCCTGTTTTTTCTAATGTCGATCCCACTCCCGAAACCCAGGGACAGAGACTTAAAGATCGTTTATTAAAACAAATGACAGGTTCAGTACGGTGGCGAGAAATAATGTTGCAATTTTCCGAATTAGATATTAATGAGGTTTGGGAAGTCGGGCCAGGCAAGGTTTTAGTCGGCTTGGTAAAACGCACCTGTCCCGATATCGACCTAAAAAATATCGGTAGTCTCGCAGATTTTTAAGGGGTGATTTTGCAGGGTTTTTATTTCTCTAGCTACCAATATGCCAAACAACTTGGATAAAATTGAGCTAGTACGATAATTGTTGTCAATAAAATCGAATAAATTGCTAAAGTAGTGAACATTTACTAAGGAGAGTCTCTTGTGTCAACCCATAAAATTTTGGTCATTGATGACAGCAAAGTTATTCGGATGCGAGTTCGAGATATGTTACCCCAGGGCAACTTTGAGGTGCTAGAGGCAAGGGACGGCATTGAAGGCTATAACATGATTCGTAGTGAAAAACCGAATCTGATTTTATTGGATTGGCTCTTACCCAAAATGGGCGGTTGGGAAGTCTATCAGGAAGTGCAAAAAGAATATGCAATGAAAAGTATTCCCTTGGTTTTGATGTCTGGACGGAAGGGAGAAGTTTTAGAGAAACTGTCTGAGCCTTTTGAATATTTTGCTTTTGTAGAAAAACCCTTTGAGCAGAGGGAGCTAGTTTCCGCGATCAAAGAGGCGATGGCCAAGGCCAAAAAACATACTAAGCCTCATACCACAGATGCAGGAGTTTCACCCGTTGCGGCAGGGGATACGGCTACGATGGCGGCAGAAATTCAGACCTTAAAACAACAAATGGCCAAGATGAATGG
>JBEIFD010000077.1:0-9993 GCA_040382535.1 Merismopediaceae cyanobacterium | reverse complement strand
GACGATCTCAGTCAATTACTGGATATTTTACCGACCTCTATTCGTCTGGCCTTAGCGGATCATCCCCAACGGGATAGTTTAATTGAAGTCGTCATGGATTTGGGACGCTTACCCGAAGCACGATTTCCCAAGGAAGCCGTTTATCTAGGAGAAATTCCCATTTCCAAAGAAGATCTGCAATTTTCTATCGAACGAGTAGGCTATTTTAGTGGCGACAATCGGGCGGGCATTGAACGGACTTTGCATCGCATTAGTGCCATCCGTAACCGAACTGATGAGATTATCGGCCTCACTTGTCGGGTGGGACGGGCGGTTTTTGGCACGATCGCGATGATTCGGGATTTGGTCGAAACGGGTCAGTCGATTTTACTACTCGGTCGCCCAGGGGTGGGAAAAACAACGGCATTACGAGAAATTGCGCGGGTATTAGCAGAAGACCTCAAAAAACGGGTCGTCATTATTGATACGTCCAATGAAATCGCAGGAGACGGTGATATTCCTCACCCCGCGATCGGTAGAGCCAGACGGATGCAGGTGGCTCGTCCTGAATTACAGCACCACGTCATGATCGAAGCAGTGGAAAATCATATGCCCGAAGTGATTGTGATTGATGAAATTGGCACAGAATTAGAAGCATTGGCGGCCAGAACGATCGCCGAACGGGGAGTTCAATTAGTGGGGACGGCTCACGGAAATCGCATCGAAAATTTAATTAAAAATCCGACCCTTTCTGATTTAGTCGGTGGCATTCAAGCCGTTACCCTGGGCGATGAAGAGGCCCGCAGAAGGGGTTCCCAAAAAACGGTGTTAGAAAGAAAAGCTCCTCCGACTTTTGCGATCGCGGTGGAAATGTTAGAACGTCAACGCTGGGTGATCCATGCCGATGTCGCCCAAACCGTTGATATTCTCCTGCGGGGCAAAGAACCTGGATTTCAAACCCGTTCTGTTGATGAAGAGGGAGAAGTGCAAATTACTCAAGAAACGCCCCAAGTTCAACCGAAAATCCCCTCATTTGGGCAACCCGATCCCTTTGGTGGTTCTCCCCGTCCGACAGGTTGGCGAGCGTCTGGACGGATGGCTCCCCTAGCTCCCGTTGATTCCGCGCCTTTAACGACCGTCGAGGATCGTGAATTTGAACAATTACTCGATAAATCCTGGGTACAATCCGAGGAAGAAACAGACAAAATTCGGGTTCCTGGCCCCAATGGAGAAGATTTACCCGTCTATATTTATCCCTATGGACTGGGGCGGAGCCAATTAGAGCAGGTCATTGAAGTTCTCAATTTACCCATTGTTCTCACGAAAGATCTGGAAAATGCGGATGCGGTGATTGCTTTGAGGACGCACGTTAAAACCCATTCTAAATTGCGCCATGCTGCCAAAGGTCGCAATGTTCCGATCTATGGCATAAAATCTAATACGATTCCCCAAATTACCCGTGTTTTACGGCGTTTATTAGGAATGGATGATCACAAAGATCCTGAAGCAGTGGATTTGCGTCTATTTTCTCGTGGTGGTAACGATGATGAATTAGAAGGACTCGAAGAAGCTCGTTTGGCTGTTGAACAAATTGTGATTCCTACAGGTCAACCCGTTGAATTATTGCCGCGATCGCCGAAAGTCCGCAAAATGCAGCACGAATTAGTAGAGCATTACCGTCTTCAATCCGATAGTTTTGGAGAAGAACCGAACCGTCGATTACGGATTTACCCCGCCTAACTTGTTTCCGTGACCCAATTGAATCGATTAAAATTTAAGCAGTACCCGTGACGACCTACCACCAAGACAGATTCACCCTTACCTGATTCGGTCATGACCTTACGCACTGGAAAAAATTTGGCGATCGCCTATATTCTTTGGGGATTTGGCTTCTTTGGATTTTGTGGCCTCCATCGCTTGTACCTGGGAAAACCGATCACAGGATTTTTATGGCTATTTACTAGAGGTCTCTGTTTTGTGGGTCAATTCATTGACCTATTTTTAATTCCTGGCATGGTCAAAGCAGAACAAAATGATAGTCCTCAATTTTTACCCAAAGAAGGAGGCTTTATTCCCATTCAATTCAGTCAGCAAGTGCTAGAAAAATTAGACCGACTAGATGAAAAATTACACAGCACCTTTGTCCGTTCTAAAAAAATAGAATTAACGCCCCTCCACCGTTTACTGGAAGCGGCATCCACCCATCAAAATGTATTATCCTTTGCTCAAGCAATCATGGTAACAGGCCTAAATCCTGATCAAGTCGAACAAGTCTTAAATGAAGGAATGAGAAAAGGGATTATTCATATTGGGAATGATCCCGAATCAGGGGCAATTCGTTATTATTTTGATATTTGAAAAATCAGCTAAAATTTTGAGCAATGACCTTCGCTTCTAGTAATAACTGTTTTGCCAATCGAAACAACTCTTTTCCCGTATGCAAATAATATTCATCATAACAAGACGCAAACTGTCCCAATTCATCTAAACCATCGTCTAAATGATTTAAACAATAGTAAAGGGAAAGCGCAATTTTAGCCGCCTCTACAGGGTTCGGTTGGGAAGCAAAAATTACATGAGCTTTTTCCAGGGATTGATGACATTTTGTCAGATAATCCTCAAAGTCAGCCATTAATTCCTCATCAAACGGATCAGCCGCCAACAAATCAATTTGGGAATGGAGAGGATTAAGAACATTTAAAAATAATCGATTTAACGGGGCATAAATTGTTTTCATCCATCGCTGTAAAGATTGAGCCGCTTCCTTGCTTGCCTGGCGACGCTGTTGAGCATGGGATTGAGCCGCTCGATTTCTCCGTTCACGTTTTGTTTGATCGGATGTACCCTCTAATTGCTGATCGTAGTGACTTCTCCGTTGAACATCACCTAAAATTTCATAGGCCGTATTAATCTGAACAATACTGTCATGATTAGCCGAGTGATGTTGACTGTCGGGGTGAAACCGCTTAACCAATCGCCGATAGGATTGCTTAATTTCCTTCTGAGTAGCTGTCGAACAAACCTCTAAAATTTTGTAATAGTTCATGGAAACAATCAGTACAGCCCACACTTTATTTTAGCGATTAATGCTAACTCGTCGCGATGGGAGTCTCTAGATCTTGAAAAAGTGGTGTACTTAAATAACGTTCTCCAAAGCTGGGTTGAATCATAACAATTAGTTTGTCTTTGTTTTCTAGCCGTTTCCCTACTTTAATCGCCGCCGCCAACGCCGCTCCGCTAGAAATCCCTGATAGAATGCCTTCTTCCCTAGCCAAACGACGACCGTACAAGATAGCCTCTTCATCCGATACCGTAATAATTTCATCGATTAATTCCACTTTCAAGACTTCAGGAATAAATCCCGCTCCAATGCCCTGAATCTTATGTCCCCCTGGTACGCCTCCCGACAAAACGGGACTGTTACTCGGTTCAACCGCGATCGCCTGAAAACTAGACTTACGTTGTTTAATTACTTCGGCCACCCCCGTAATCGTTCCTCCCGTTCCCACACCTGCCACCACGAAATCGACCTGTCCATCCGTATCTTCCCAAATCTCCTCCGCCGTTGTTAGACGATGAATTTCAGGATTTGCTGGATTATTAAACTGTTGCAAAATATAGGCATCGGGTAAAGTTGCGGCAATATCTTGGGCCCGACGAATACAACCCCTCATACCCTCACTTCCTGAGGTTAGCTCTAATTTTGCTCCATAAGCCTGCAACATAGCCCGTCTTTCCTTACTCATGGTTTCTGGCATCGTCAAAATTAACTGATATCCTTTTGCCGCTGCCACCATCGCCAATGCAATTCCCGTATTCCCAGAAGTTGGCTCAACAAGAATCGTTTTACCAGGCGTAATTAAACCCTCTCGTTCAGCCCGATTGATCATATTAATTCCAATACGATCTTTTACAGACGCAGAGGGATTCATACCTTCTAGCTTAATCACAATCTGAGCCACACACTGTTCTGCCTGAGGAATAGCATTCAAATGCACTAAAGGGGTACGACCAATGAGTTCGGTAATATTCTTTGCAATTTTCATTATTTTTTTGTTAGTAAATGATCCCTATAGAAAATGGTATAACGAAAAAACCCCGCAATAAGCGAGGTTTAAAAGAATTCTAAAGAATTAAGTTTTTGAAATCAACTAATTAGAACGTGAAAGTACCACGAACTGTTCCGATGAAAGCATCTTTCGCATTGGTTGTCTGTTCTGGTTTAGAAATCCAGATGACACCAGGAGTGATAGAAAGATTATCGGTAACCTGATACTTGTAGAACATTTCAACCTGTACGGGATTGGTACGAGGTAAAAGAAGATTGTTTCCTGAGCTGGTGAAACCCGTTAAATAAGGTTGAACACCCGCGAAGAGACCAAGAACATTTCCTTCTTTACCAAGGTCAGGGAAAGCGAAACCACCACCATAAGTCCAGATGCTACCATTTCCAGCACCGATGACATTGACGTTGGTGTAGCTACCATAGCCACTGAAGTTTAACCAATCAGCGACCCGCCAAGTTCCTTGAACACCGTAACTGTTGGTATTTTTACCACCGAAGTCATAGGGGTTGATGAAATTGCCAGTCGTACCATCACCAGCACCACCAAAGCCAGATTGACTGTTATAGTCGTTGGTCGCAGTAGGAGGCGCACCAATTGAACCAGCCGCTAAGGAATTATTCAATTCAGCGCGAGAAAGGTTAGATGCAGTTGTTCCCACAATACCAGTACCAGTTTTGCTACCTTGTCCGAAAATAGGACTATCGGGAGAGTGGTAAGCGTTAACGTAGGTAAAAGCAAGGCTGATACCATCTGCGATATTCGCGTTGATTTGAGCTAATGCGGCATAGTTACCATCAAATAAGCCGTTGCCGCCATCGTTGAAGGTATAGTTTAAACCAGTGACAGGGTTGGTGCTTTGATTACCACTACTGGGGTTGTTACCCGTTCCCGCTAAGTAACCCAAGCTCAAGGAAGTAGGACCCAAGAGACTGTTCAAAAAACCGAGTTCTAAACTCGTACCGACACCCGCACCACCACCAATTTGGTAGATGGGGTTTCTTTCGGAGAATGAACTAATTGCGCCTTTACCACCGCCGAAGTCATCAAAGTATGGGTTCAAGGTAGGAACAAAGTCAGCCCACTGACCGCCCCAACCAGCAATATAGGTGTTCAAGCGCATATTGTCGCCCAAGGAAATGGGGACATAATAAGCCAACCAGTCAACGGCAACGTTATTGTTGGGGCCGCCACCGCCTTGTTGCCAACTTTGGGTAAAGGCAGGAGTGCTATAGGAATCACCCATAACGCCTAACTGTTGACCACTGTTGATGTTAGGGTTATAAACATTGTTGGTGGGATAAAAGCTCTTGAAGGCTTGAACGTTGTTAGCAGCAAGACGAGTGACCAACAAATCGTCTCCGCTAAAGCTGGTGTTGAATTGCAAGCGAACACGGTCTTGCATTACAACTTGGTTGTTGTTAGTTTGATTATTGAGGGTATTTTTGGTTCCAAAGATAGCTGTAGGAGCGATGACTACTTCCCCAGTCAATTTGGTGGTAGTGGAGAATTGGTGATCTTCTAAGAAGGAAGTACGAGCTTCCAAGTTATCAACCCGCGCGCCTAAAGCAGCTAATTCTGCTTCAAATTCTTGCATGAGGCGTTTGAGTTTATCGATATCTTCACGAAGAACCGCAACGTTTTCTTGGATTAAACGTTCCATCACGTTCATACAAGCGTTTAAACCAGCCGCAAATTCCCAGCGACTGAGAGCGCGATTACCACGGAAGGTACGATCAGGATAACCAACGATACAACCATAACGCTCGACTAGGCTCTTAAGCGCTTCGTAGGCCCATTCGGTAGGTTGAACATCGCGGAGTTCACTAACACTAGTGACTTGATCGACGGACGTATTTGCTTGACCTTCGTTGCTATATTCGTCAAGTTTATTTAAAAGCTGATTGTCTTTTTGGGTATTGCTGAATTCGGGGGCGGCTTGTGCAAGCTCAATCGAATCCGTTTTTGCATTGACCGCTTCGGATTTAACTGAAGCATCTGCTGCTTGAGCAGAAGAGCTTACAGCTAGGGTAGCACCAACAATAGCTGGGCTGATTAACAGGGATTTCCAGAACATTTTAAGCATTTTAGCTTTCCTCACACCTTTACACCGTAAGTTTGACGATAGATTATTAGGCTACTGTCCATTTCATTATACACAGCTTTTTGAGATTGTAAAACAGATTTTAAAAAATTAAGCTGGAGATTACTCACTTTGCCTTGTTTCATGGGGGATTGAGGCATTTTATCTTCGCTCATTTTTTATCTGTCAACGCTCTTGGTTGCTTTGTAGGTAGGTTCATTATGAAGATTGTAACGTCTTCAAATAAAAATGGAGCTGATAAATTTTTGATTGTTCACAATTTAGTATGATGCACTCAAAAAACTATCCGCTCCCTCTAACGAATCAAAGGAAGCGGTCTAGTGGGGTCTCGCTGATTGAAACCTAACTGCCGAGAGGAACTCTAGAAACAGTTTATGGGATATATAAGAACTGGTTCACTAAAGAACAGCCTCGGCCCACAGTTGGCTAAATCCAATCAGGTGACCCAGATGTTTACTACTTGCTATCATGGGCATCACCTCCTTTATCGCCTAGTTGGCTTGTGTCTCAAGGGTTAATGAATTTAAGTTAACGTATATTTTTAGGAAAGGCAAGGCAGTTTTGTAAAAAATTTTGTACAAGGTGGGGATGGTTGCCAAAATGTAAGTGGAGATAGGAGGCATGGAGGTTTTGTGTTGTCCATCCTTCGGTTTGAATGGGGTCTTGGGATAAATAGCCTTGAACTTGAAAGAGGGGTTTGGGGGAAAGTTGGGTCAAATGGGAACGATGGAATTCATGACCCCAAATTTTTTGGTCTTGGGGGATTATTCCTTGGGCTTGTAAGGCGATCGCCCTGCGATAACCAAGGGTGAGTTTGGCTCCCATAATGGCAGTGGTTGGCAATATCCCTAGCATGGGCCAAGTTTTTTGTGAAAAATCAATAATTTCTTTGCAAAGATACATTAAACCGCCACATTCGGCATAGGTCGGCATTCCTTGGGCGATCGCGTTTTTGATTTCTTGGTGTAGGTTCTGATTCTCGCTCAGGGTTTGGGCAAACACTTCAGGAAAACCGCCTCCTATATATAGTCCCTGAATATCAATGGGTAACTGGGAATCTTCTAGGGGACTCCAATAAACGAGTTCGGCTCCCTGTTCGGTCAATAGATCCAGATTGTCTTGATAGTAAAAGTTGAAAGCGCGATCGCGGGCAATTCCTATGCGAGGATGTTGGGTATTTTTTTGAATTAAAATCTGGGGCTGTTTTGGTTCGTTAGGAGAGATATTCGGGGTTAACAACGGTAAAAGTTTTTCCCAGTTAAAGCAAGATTGAGCTAAATTTGCAAGTTTGTGGAATAACTGCTTTAAATGAGGTAATTCGTCAGCGGGAACGAGTCCTAGATGGCGATCGGGGATTTTTAGGTCATTTTCTCGATGGAGAACGCCTAAGATGGGTAAATTAATATTTTCTAAGGCAGAAGAGAGTTGGGTTAAGTGGCGATCGCTTCCCACCCGATTGAGAATAACGCCGATGATGTTGACATGGGGATCAAAATTTCGATATCCAGAGGCGATCGCCGCGATCGAACCTGATAGACGACCGCAATCTAGAACGAGCAAGACAGGCAAATTTAATAATCGAGCAATGTGGGCAGTGGAGGCAAAATCCTGGCAATTATTGAGGTAAATGCCATCAAATAATCCCATTACACCCTCGATTAGCGCGTAATCAACGCCTTGAGCGTGACGGGCATAGCAATTTTGAACATAGGTTTCTGAAGTTAAAACGGGATCTAGGTTCCGACAGGGTAATCCCGTTACCTGGGTATGGAACATGGGATCGATATAATCTGGCCCTACTTTAAAGGATTGGACTTTAGCTCCTTTTTGGGACAAAAAAGAGAGAATCGCTAGGGTAATAGTGGTTTTGCCTACGCCGCTTCGTTCTCCTGCAATAATTAAGGCCATTGTTTAAGTTGATGAATTGAGGACTGCATACTGGTCTAATAGGGTTTCAATTTGGTTTAATAACTCTTCTTGAGTCCAATTTTGATAAAGAGAGGCCGCGATCGCTGCTCCTCCTGCACCGACACCTTCCTTGACAAACCCTTTTTCATAGAACTGTAGGGCAGAATAACGGGACTGGGCAAAATTTAATTGGGTGGCAATCAGGGAAACTGGAGGCATTACTTTTGCGAGGCCAATGGTGTCGCCTGTTTCATCCTCTGCGACCCAACGGGTAGTTCCAACGACAATCTGTTCTAAGTTCGCGGTTTGTAAACCTAATTTTAAAATCGCTTGAATCAGGGAATAAACCGCTAACATTTGGGTTCCGCCCGCTAACATTACTCCGACGCTCTGACTAGCCGCGATCGCCATTCCTGCGGCCACGATTTGCATGGGATCACCGACCGCCGCCACGCATTTAAAGGGATCAGAAGTTTGTAAATGAGCAATATCTAGACCTTTTTGGACTAATTCTTGTTTTTGTTGATGATTACATTCGGGATGACTGCTATTGACTTTACCGAAAGCATTGATTCCTAAAGCCGTCAAAAGAGCCAGGGCGGTAGTGGTTCCCCCGACAACGCATTCACTCAAAATCAGATAACTATCGGGACAATCTTGGGCTATTTTTTTTCCCCAGATTAATCCCTGTTCAAATAAGTGATGGACAATGTTGAGGGGTAACGCCTGACCAGTGGTTAAACATTTGGCGGCTAACCCTCCCAAATCGATACTGGGAACTGTCGGTGCTATGGGTAAACCTGTATTAAATAAATAAACGGGAATTTTTAGTGTTTCGACAACGGCGCGGGTAATGAAAACGGGAGAGACTCCCATCGTTAGAGGTGGCAAGGGATATTGAGGAGGAGATTGACAACCATTGATTAAAAATTCGCTGTCGGCGATCGCGGTATATTGTCGGTCTTGGGGCGTTTTTCCTGCGGCAGAAATACCTGGCATTAATCCTGTTTCTGTAAAACCTAACAGACAAGCAAAAACAGGACGTTGCGATCGATAGCGATCCAACCAACGCACTCCTAGCTCTGACTGGGTATAAATTTTGATCATTTCTAACGTTAAATTTAAGGCGGATTTAAGATGAAGGCAACCAGCCAAATAATTTAGCAGCACCAGCAACCAATGTCACCACTAACGCGCCTAAAATTCCTCTGTTTAAAAATTCTTGATTATCTATGCGTTTATCAAAGCCCTTGAATTTTTCGTCCAGAACTTTAATTTCCCCTGAAAGCTCTAATAGCCCGATTTCTAACTTATTTAGCTTTTGGTTGACCTCCACAAACTCTTGTTTCACTTCCACAAACTGTTGCTTAACCTCCGCAGACTGTTTATCTATTTTTTGATTAAGTTCTGCAGATTGTTTATCTATTTTTTGATTAAGTTCCTCAGATTGTCTATCTATTTTTTGATTGATTTCCGCAAATTGTCTGTCTATTTTCTGCTCGAATCGTTCTAAAAAATCTTCGAGGGTATAACTAATAGTGGTTTGAGGGCTAGTGGTCATAGTTAATTTCAAGGAGTATTAATTTTATTTTTATTATAGTTTACAAGAAAAGATTATCTCTAAACGTAGTTACAAAAACGCGATCGCCTCTTACCGTGCAGATAAAAAAGCGATCGCCTCTTTTCGTTGTTTGAATTGCTTTCAAGTCCTAAACAAAAAAGCGATTAGGAGAAATTGTGCCTAGTGCGGGAATAACAGTAGAACCCGTAATGTTAACCACAAGATCATTGTTAGGAATGAAAAATAAATAAGATAGGCAGGCACTGGTGTAGTTTGATTAAAGGCGAAAAAAGGTATGGTGTAAGGCTTAGAGGAAATGGGGAAATAATTAAAACCTAGCCATATCCTGATTTTTATTATAGTATTATTGTCATTAT
>JBEIFD010000076.1:0-10034 GCA_040382535.1 Merismopediaceae cyanobacterium | reverse complement strand
GAGGGTTTGGAGTAGTTTGCCTGTCCCCACCTCCCAGATTTTGACCGTTTTGTCCCGACTGCCACTGGCTAAGGTCTTGCTGTCGGGGCTATAACTCACGCTCTCGACAAAGTCTTGATGGCGATCTTTATGGCGATCGAGGTTGTGGAGTAGTTTGCCCGTCCCCACCTCCCAGATTTTGACCGTTTTGTCATAACTGCCACTAGCCAAGGTCTGGCCGTCGGGGCTATAACTCACGCTATTGACGGTGGATTTATGGCCCTGCAAACGATTTTTTTCGGCAACCTGAAGCGGGAGAACTTCGCGTAAACTATCCAGTCCTTCTGGGTTGGTGGTGTGTTGATTTTGCAGAATTTTTCCCGCCTTGATCGCCTGGATTCGAGCCTCGAACCCCTTATTTTGACTTAACAGAGCCAATGATTCACGTCCCAGCGATTCCGATTGATTGAGTTCTGCTTTGTTTTTCTCATTCCAAGCCATCCAACCTAAACCACTACTAATTATCAACGCTCCCACCGACCCCACCGCAATGCCCTGAGCCATTCTTTTGTCGCGCTTTTGTCTGTCTAATTCGGTTTTTTGCTGGCGTTCTTTTTCTTTTTCTTGGCGTTCTCTTAATTCCCCACTTGCTCTAATAAACTCCTTTTGCAACTCAGTTGTAGGAGGTTTTTGGTTATTTTTTTCAGCTTCAGATAACCAGTTTTCAGCGATCAGCAGTTCACCACCGCGCAATAACAAATCCTCATCCTGCGACCTTTGTTGCCACTTTAAAGCTTTTTGTGACCATTCTGTATGGTTCCTAACATAATCTCTATCTGTATTGAGAGTCCTTACCAATTCATAAAAATTAGCACCGAAATCGCCGCCATGTTGATTAAAATCCAAATATTGGACACTTGCTAAGGCAGAGGGTTGTTTGCGCCTATCCTCCTCTGACAGATAACGATGCAATATCGTCACAAATCGCTTATTCAAGCTTTGGGCATACTCCACTTCATCGGCGCAATAGGGCGAGTTCACCGACTTAGGGGAAATAATAAACAGGAAATTATCCGAACTCTCAATTCCCCTCTCGATTTCCTTTTTAAAATCCGTTCCTGTGGCAATACTTTCTTGGTCAAACCAAGTCGTTTTTCCTAACTCTTGTAACTGCTCATTGATCTTCCGCGCTAAATCGGAATCAGACCGAGAATAGGAAATAAAAACTTCTAAGGAAGATTCCTCGGTTCTATTAAGACTAGCAGTAATAAACTTTTCCTGTAAAGGTAGGGGAGGATAATCTTTATTTTGTTTTGCGACCTTCAACCAAGCTTCAAACTGTTGTAAGTTATAACCTCGCAATAAAAGACTAGGGTTCTCATTTTGTCCTTGCCATTTCAAAGCTTTGACTAAAAGGATTTTATGCTTTTCATAATAAGATGTATCTTTCTTTAATTCTCCCAATAATTTATTAATAGCAATTTGGTATTGTTCCTCATTTTCAGCTTTAGTAAAATCAATAAACTGTAATCCTTTTAACTCTACTGGAATTAATTCAGACTTAACTTTTTCAATTAACAGGGGAATAATTCGTTTATTATTTGAGTTAGCGTGTTTCAATTCTTGTTGACAATATTCTGATTTTAACGAATCCGAGGACATCAAATAAATAAAATTATCTGCCCCTTCAATGCCCTTATTAATTTCTTCGCTGAACGCAACTCCCGTCTTAATATCCGTCTTATTCGTCCAGACAGTCAAACTTTCACGCATCAGCGTTTTGCGAATCTTCTCTTTAATATCCCGATCTTTCTCTGAATAGGACAGAAAAACTTGGGTCATTAAATTATTCGCATTCTTCACACTTTCGCAAATAAATTCACAATGCAAATCAGTAGGAATACAGGGTGATTGTTCATTACTAAACTTCTCTTTTAACCAGTTCTCTGCGTTCTCTCTTTCCTCTCCAATTAACAAATAATTAGTCTGTTTTTGGTTGCGCTCCCATTCTAAAGCTCTAACTAGTAGATTTGTATGGTGGTCAACATAGTCTTTATGCCTATCAATTATCTCAAGCAAGCCAGAAAAGGAGGTTTCAAAATTATCATTTTCTCGGAAATAAACCCAATTAAGTTTCTTGATTGTTGGGTGCATATTCTGCTCACTAGAATGTAGCCCCTTTGATTGATATTCCTGCCAATCTTCCTTCGTTTCCTTCGGGTTTCTTTCCTGCCAAATTTCCTGACTAATTTGTTTAACATGAAGCAGGGGAATAATCCGTTTATTCAACTTAATTGCCAGTTCAATCTCTTTAAGGCAATAAGGAGAATTTACGGAACGAGGAGCAATAATAAAAATAAAATTATGTGCTTTTTCAATGCCCGTATTAATTTGTTTTTGATAGTCCACCGCCAAAGGAATATCTTCTTGATCAAACCAAGTAATTAAGCCTTGCTCTGTCAATTGTCTATTAAGCTCTATGGCAAAAGCTTTACTATCTTCACGTCCGTAAGAGATAAAAACATCAAAGAAGTTCATTGTTTTGTCCTTTCAAAATTAGATGCGATCGATAGTAGTGGTGGAAACCTAAGCCTTTGCCGCCCAAGTCGCCCCTGCCGCCAATGTCATCAAAATAAGTTCCATTTGATTTTACTCCTAATGCTTAGTTTTCATTAATATACGAGATTTGAATTTCATCATAATACAACACGTCTCTCTTGAAAAGTGTTAAATATCACGAAAATCCCACAATCTCCTTAAACAAACCTCAAAACGCGATCGCTCTATTCCTTTTTCTTTTAGCCCTTCAACAATTTGGGCTTGATTTAAATTAAATTGGTATTATTTCAGAGCCTTGGCTTCCTGTAATAACCAAAATCCCGCAAAGGATTCGGAATTGGCATCAGATTGAATGGCTAGAAAATGAATATTTTGGGCTTGGGCTTTAGTTTGTTCAAATCCCTTGGCTTCGGCGAGGGTAGCAGCATCATTGAGATTAGCAATAATCCAACTATCACTGGCTCCCGTTTCCAGGCGAATCATGGGACTAGGGGTTTCACTAAATTTGAGATAACCCAACTCTAATCCCGATAACCAGGCGGCAAAGGGCAGGGAACGAGGAGAAAACAAAATTAAGCCAGGAATGCGTGTTTCGGGAGTAATTCCCATCGAGGACAGGGAAAAAGATTCGCCGAAACCAATATCCCATTCCATCATGTCGTCAAAGGCCGAGGCTTCTAAACTGACTAAGGCCCACTGATCGCCGCGATCGCCCCTGATCGCATCGGGCAGGAAAATGGGATTTAATTCCAAATACTGTACAGAAGCGGTGGGAGCGAGCGTTCCGTCATAGCCCTCTTGCTGGGGATAAAAATCCGTTAAACGTTGCTCTAGCCAATGATTGAGAGTGTAGGTACGGCGACTAGGTGCGGGGGGAATGCCCAAATCTTCACAGGCTTTGCTGATCATATTGCCCATTTGTCTTCGGAAAAATCTGATTTTTTGAGGGGTTTCCCCTGATTCGGCGATCGCTTTGTCGATAGCTTCTTTTAGCCACAGCGAATTAACCGTCGTACTAGGGCAAAATTGACTATAACGAAACAACTCATCGGGCGATCGCGCAATGGAGAGAGGCGATTCACAGATCAGGACTTCCCAAACCTTTTTTTGTCGTTCATCTAAAATTGGACGCGAATAAAAATCCAGTTCCCAAACGGTTGCCATCGTAAACTCAAACTCCTACTTAAAAATTCCCTTTATCCAGTTTCTCATGACTAATACAACAAACATTGCCCATCAGGACATAAATCTAATAACTCAATCGGTACGGAGTTAATATCCCAAATATCTTGGCAATATTCCCGAATGGAGCGATCAGAAGAAAATTTCCCCATGCGCGCCACATTGAGAATCGACATTTTCGACCAATGCTCTGGATTTTGATAGGCTTGACTCACTTTCTCCTGACAATCCACATAGGACTGAAAATCCGCCAGCAGGAAATAGGGATCGCCGTAAAGCAAGGAATTGATTAAAGGTCGGAATAAATTACTATCCCCATGAGCAAAAAATCCCGAATTGATTAAATCAATGACTGCCTTTAATTCCGTATTATTTTGATAATAATCCCAGGGACGATAGCCCGCTTTTTGAGTTTGCTGAACTTCTTCCGCCGTTAACCCAAACAGAAAGAAATTTTCTGCACCGACTTCTTCTCGAATTTCCACATTCGCGCCGTCTAGGGTTCCAATAGTCAAGGCTCCATTCATAGAAAATTTCATATTTCCCGTGCCAGAAGCTTCCTTGCCTGCGGTAGAAATTTGTTCGGATAAATCGGCGGCAGGATAAACTCGTTGTCCTAATTTAACGTTGTAATCACTCAAAAAGACAACCTTTAGGCGATCGCGGACGAGGGGATCATGGTTAACGACCTCGGCAACGGCATTAATAAATTTGATGATTAATTTAGCCATAAAATAACCTGGAGCCGCCTTCCCACCAAAAATAAAGGTTCGGGGGGCAACCTCCAAATTAGGATTATTTTTGATCCGTAAATACAAACTCACAATATGAAGCATATTCAAATGTTGCCGTTTATATTCATGAATCCGTTTTACCTGAACATCAAATAAGGAATTAGGATCGACAATTAAATTATTTTTTTTCTCAATATAACGCGCTAAATCTTGTTTAACTTCCCGTTTGATTTGTCGCCACTGCAACCGAAAATTAGAATCTTCAAACAGATATTCTAATTGATTTAATTCATAGAGATTTTTAATCCAGCCTTCCCCAATTTTTTCAGTAATTAATTGGCTTAATTTAGGATTACTTAAAACCATCCAACGACGGGGCGTTACACCATTCGTTTTATTACTAAATTTTTGAGGAAAGAGTTCATAAAAGTCTCGTAACGTGGTTTCTTTCAATAATTCAGAATGCAAGGCGGCAACCCCATTAATGGCATGGGAACCCACACAAGCTAAATGAGCCATCCGCACATATTTTTCACCAGTTTCATCAATTAAGGATAAATTGGCAATTTTATGATTATCTCCTGGATAGCGTAAACGGACTTCATCTAGAAATCGCCGATTAATTTCATAGATAATTTCTAAATGACGGGGTAGAACAGAGCCAAAAAGCTTTAATGACCATTTTTCTAGAGCTTCTGGTAAGAGGGTATGATTAGTATAACTCAAGGTTTTCTGCGTAATTTCCCAGGCTTTATCCCAGGCTATTTCATACTCATCTACCAACAATCGCATCAACTCTGCCACACTAATGGAGGGGTGAGTATCATTAAGTTGAACAGAAAAACTCTCTGCAAAGTTTTCTAAGGAATCCTGCTCAAATAAATGAATACGAATCATATCTTGCAAAGAACAGGAAACAAAGAAAAATTGTTGCATCAAACGTAATTCTTTGCCCTGAATTTGTTCATCATTGGGATAGAGAACTTTGGTTAAATTTTCCGACGAAACTTTTTCATTGACGGCTCCATAGTAATCCCCAATATTAAAGCGTTGAAAATCAAAGGATTCAGTAGCTTCCGCTTTCCAGAGTCGCATGGTGTTCGCTGTACTGACTTTATAGCCTAAAATCGGCGTATCGTAGGGAATGCCTTCAACCATGTGTCCTGGAACCCAACGGACTCGATTATTTCCGTCCGCACCTATAAAGGATTCCGTATGGCCACCAAATTTAACTTTAACAGAGGCTTCTGGTCGAGCAATTTCCCAAGGATTACCGTATTGGAGCCATTTATCGGTAATTTCTACCTGCCAACCATCATGAATTTCCTGATCAAAAATGCCAAATTCGTAGCGGATACCGTAACCGATCGCGGGAATTTCGAGAGTCGCGAGGGAGTCCATATAACAAGCCGCCAACCGACCTAAGCCGCCGTTACCGAGGCCTGGTTCTTCTTCAATATTGATTAATTCTTCCAGATCCAGACCCGATTCGGTCACCGCTTGCTTAACAGGCTCCCACAATCCCAAATTAATTAAGTTATTACCCAAATGGGGGCCAACGAGAAATTCTGCCGATAAGTAACAAACAATCTTAGTCTCTTTTTTGGAATAGGTCTGGGTCGTATTCAACCAACGTTGCAAGAGGCGATCGCGAATCGTATAGGCTAATGCCATATAACAGTCGTGTTTGGTGGCAATTCCTGGAAATTTTCCCTGAAGATAGAACAAATTATCGGCTAAGGCACGTTTGAGCGTTGTAACACTTAAACCAGTGCGATCGTCTTCAACTTCAATCGTTATCGGGCAAGCGGATGTTTCGATATTCATAGTTGTAAAAAATCATAAAGAGTGATAGGAGTAAATATGGCACTGTCTTTTATTGACATACTTCCCAAGCATAAATGCGGGAGATTCTTATTCATAGTTCACAGAAGTCCACTTGCTATATCTGGTTTCCCATCCATAGTAGAGGCGGTCTTCTCCCCATGCTTTCCCTCAAACGAGGCAGATCCCTTTTGCCCAAAGGTACTGTTTTGCCATGACCTCCCCAGAATTCCCATACCCTTTTTAAGAATATTAATTGCCGCATTTGTATCGCGACAAATCTTTATTCCGCAGCGAGGGCATGAATGAGTTCTGGTACTCAATGACTGTTTCACGCGATGTCCACAAATAGAACAATCTTAGGAAGTGTAGTTAGGAGAAACTGCCACTACTGACTTATCCCAGATTTTTCCGTAGTAGTCTAGCCATTGGGTGAATTGATACCAACTAGCATCGGAAATGGACTTGGCCAAGTGGTGATTCTTGACCATGTTCGACGGTTACGTTTGGTAGTTTGGCTTCTCTAACTATCATGGACTTAGTTTATCAAAAAATATTGTAGGTAAAGATTTTCTGCGATAGGCTTCTTCCAGGTGGCTAAAGCCACCACCGTGTTCATCTCCATAGCTAAAGCTAGGGGCTTTCCACTCGCTTTTTGATAAAAATCTAGTGAGATTGAATTTTTTCTCGATCCCCAAGGGTGATAAACTATTGGACGGGAAACCCAAGAAATTTAACACTTGTCCTGTAATCTTATTATAAGTAAATCCTTAGACAATCAGTATGGTAGCCGTACAAGAAAAAGCAATTGGCAAAATCACACAAATCATTGGGCCTGTTATCGATGCCCGATTCCCCAGTGGTAAACTGCCCCGAATTTATAATGCCCTTAAGGTTCAAGGTACGAATTCCGCAGGCAACGAAGTCACTGTCACCTGTGAAGTGCAACAACTCCTCGGTGATAATCAGGTTCGCGCCGTTGCGATGAGTAGCACCGATGGCATGGTACGCGGTATGGACGTAATCGACACGGGTGCTGCCATTAGCGTTCCCGTCGGAACCTGTACCCTCGGACGGATTTTTAACGTTTTAGGCGATCCCGTTGATGAAAAGGGGCCTGTAAACGCGACTCAAACTTCTCCCATTCACCGTGCGGCTCCTAAATTAACTGATCTCGAAACCAAGCCCAAGGTTTTTGAAACAGGCATTAAGGTTATTGACTTGCTGACCCCCTACCGCCAAGGTGGAAAAATTGGTTTGTTTGGTGGTGCTGGTGTGGGCAAAACCGTGATCATGATGGAATTGATCAACAATATTGCGATTCAACACGGTGGTGTATCGGTCTTTGGTGGTGTGGGCGAACGCACCCGTGAAGGAAATGACCTCTACAACGAAATGATCGAATCCAACGTGATCAACTCGGAGAAACCTGAAGAGTCGAAAATCGCCTTGGTTTATGGTCAGATGAACGAACCCCCTGGAGCCAGAATGCGGGTGGGTCTGTCGGCGTTGACGATGGCGGAATATTTCCGTGATGTCAACAAACAAGACGTATTGCTCTTTATCGATAATATTTTCCGCTTTGTACAAGCAGGTTCAGAAGTATCTGCTCTATTGGGACGGATGCCTTCTGCGGTAGGTTATCAGCCGACTCTCGGTACGGACGTGGGAGATTTACAGGAACGGATTACTTCTACCAAAGAAGGTTCGATCACTTCCATCCAAGCGGTTTATGTTCCCGCCGATGACTTGACCGATCCTGCTCCTGCAACGACCTTTGCTCACTTAGATGGAACAACGGTGTTATCTCGTGGTTTGGCTTCTAAAGGGATTTATCCTGCGGTTGATCCCCTAGATTCCACCAGCACCATGCTTCAACCCGCGATCGTTGGTGAAGACCACTACGACACCGCCCGCGAAGTTCAATCTACCCTGCAACGCTATAAAGAATTGCAAGATATTATTGCCATTCTCGGTTTAGATGAATTGTCTGAAGAAGACCGTTTAACCGTCGATCGCGCACGGAAAATTGAGCGTTTCTTGTCTCAACCCTTCTTTGTGGCTGAAGTATTTACAGGTTCTCCTGGAAAATACGTCACCCTGAATGACACCATCAGTGGTTTCAAATCCATCCTTTCGGGTGAATTAGATAGCCTACCTGAACAAGCTTTCTATATGGTCGGTAATATCGACGAAGTAAAAGCGAAAGCAGCCAAACTAAAAGGCTAAATCTTAATTGATAGTGGATAATTGATAGTGGATAATTGATAATGGATTAATTTGGGTAATGTTAGAAACTCAGATTACTGCTCTCATTAAAAGATCTTCTGTCAATTATTAACTGTCAATTGTTAATTATCAATTATCAATTAATAAAAAGATGACATTAACAGTAAGGGTTATTACTCCCGATAAGGTAGTTTGGGATGATGAGGTGCAGGAAGTCATTCTCCCTAGTACGACGGGACAAATGGGGATTCTCAGTAATCACGCGGCTCTTTTAACTGCACTGGAAATTGGTGTGATGCGGGTTCGTCCAGGCAAAGACTGGAAAAATATTGCGGTCATGGGTGGCTTTGCGGAAGTTGAAAATAATGAGGTTAAAGTCCTCGTCAATTCAGCAGAAATCGGCGACAACATTGATAAGGAAGTTGCCAAAACCGAATATAGTCAAGCCCAAGCCAAGCTAGATGAAGCAAGTCGTAGTGGTGATGCCTCTAAGCAATTACAGGCAAGTCAGGCAGTTAAAAAAGCCCGCGCTCGTTTTCAGGCGGCTGGTGGTGTTGCCAATTAAACGTTTATTAATTTTCATAGTGTTTATTGAAGGAGTTGCGGCTCCTTTTTTTTGTTTTAATGCAAAATATTTCATTCTGTGTACTGAATCCTGTTTCCCTGAAGATTTTCTTTGAACCTTTTTTCTCTCTTCCTTTGTCTAAAACCGTTAAGCTAACTTAAGCGAAGTATTAATTTAAAGATCTATATCGCTATTGACAAGGTTAATTTGCATGGTTAGTGAATTTCAGAAAAAAGGCGAATCTTCCTCAAAAAAAGCCAATCCTTGGATTTCAAGGGCTAAATGGTTGGCTGGTTTAGTTTTTCTGATACTTTTGGGGGGGAGTGGGTTTGAATTTTATCGACAGACGGTGACTTTGCCGCAAATGAAGTCAAAGCTGGCTAAGGACTCGATCGCCGTTACACGAGAAGATTTAACCCTGACGGTTACCGCCAATGGCACAGTTACACCAGAAATGTCGATTAATGTCAGTCCTAAAAATTCTGGTATTCTCAAAAGTTTATTCGTGAAAGAAGGCGATCGCGTTGAAAAGGGTCAACTTTTAGCCCGCATGGATGATTCTAATTTACAGGGTCAACTTCTGCAAAATCAAGGTCAACTAGCTGAAGCCGAAGCCAATTTAGCGAAAATTAAGACAGGCAACCGTCCTCAGGATATTGCCCAAGCCCAGGCCACTCTCGCTGAAGCTCAGGCAAATCTGCAACGTCTCAAGGCAGGGAACCTCATTCAAGATATTTCCCAATCTAAAGCTCGATACGATAGTGCGATTAGCAATAAAAAACAAGCAGAACTTGTTTTTCGACAAAACCAAGAACTTTATCAACAAGGGGCGATTTCTGAACGAGATTGGGAAAGCTCCCGTTCTCAACTGGACATTGCTAAGGCTCAAGTCCGAGAAGCTCAACAAGCCCTAAATTTGCAAAAAGTTGGCCCCCGTCCAGAGGATATTGCCCAGGCTCAGG
>JBEIFD010000075.1:0-10043 GCA_040382535.1 Merismopediaceae cyanobacterium | reverse complement strand
GCCTTGGAAATGGCCAGTTTAATGCGGCAGTTGCGCCCCCAAAACCCTCGTTAATTCCAGAATAGAAATCGGTTTACTGAGATAGTCATCCATGCCTGCTGCTAGGCAGTTGTCGCGAGCGCTGTTCATCGCATTGGCGGTCATGGCTACGATGCGGATATTTCGGTCGGGGTATCGTAATCGAATAATCCGAGTCGCTTCTAAGCCATCGAGATTAGGCATCTGAACATCCATCAAAATCAGATCGTAGGATTGGGTTTCCAGGAATTGCAACACTTCTTCCCCATCCTGGGCGACATCGGCACGATACCCCAACATTCGTAGAATTTGTAGCGCAACTTTTTGATTGATCAGATTATCTTCTGCTAACAAAAGGCGATGGGAGCTAGGATTTTCGTCTTTTTGGGGGAGGAGGGGGTTTATCCGAGCTTTTTTGGGAGAAGCCGCAATCCTCGTTGGGGACGTTTGAAAAATTTTTAATAGGGAATTATATAACTGGGATTGGCGCAGGGGTTTACTGAGAGTTGCTTCAAACAGGGTTTCATCGTCGGCATTGAGGGCAAGTTTTCCCAAAGAAGTCAGCAAAATTAAGGGCAACGGCTGGCGATGTTCTAATTTCGCGATCGCTTTCGCTAACATGACTCCATCCATACCAGGCATCCGCATATCAAGAATAGCCAAGTCGATCGCCACTTCTGTTTGTAATAAAGCCAGGGCCGCGTCTCCTGAATCCACTTCCTTAGAAACCATTTTCCAAGATTCACATTGCAACCGAAGAATTTTTCGATTGGTAGCATTATCATCGACAATTAAAATTCGTTTTTCGGCTAAACAATTTAAAGAATCGTCATTACTTCCCAAGCAAGGTTGCTTGGCATCGGTAGCCGCCACAATTGTGAAAGAAAAGGTTGACCCGACTCCCCTTTCTGTCTCTACACTTAAGGTTCCGCCCATGAGCTTGACCAGATGTTTACTAATCACTAATCCCAATCCTGTGCCGCCATAGTTTCGAGTAGTAGAGGAATCCACCTGGCTAAAGGCTTTAAAGAGTCGGTCTAGGCGATCAGAGGGAATGCCAATGCCTGTGTCTTGAACTTTGAATTCGAGTTGGTGCGTCGGGGCGATCGCTTTTGAACTTTTGTTAAGGAAATGGGATTGGAGATCTAGATTACTGAGTTCTTCTGTGGATAGGGGTTTGGCCGTAACGGATAAAATCACTTCTCCGACGGCGGTAAATTTAATCGCGTTGCCAATCAGGTTAGAGAGTACCTGACTAAGACGAGTAGAATCTCCCCAAATCAATTCAGGTGTTTCGGGAGTGAAATAGTAAGCCAATTCCAACCCCTTGGCGATCGCCTTACAAGACAATAATTCAAGGAGATTTTCAACGGATTCGCGTAAATTAAAGAGATGGGCTTCTAATTCCAGTTTTTCGGCTTCAATTTTAGAAAAATCGAGAATATCGTTAATAATGGTCAGGAGATTATCGCCACTGGTACGGATAGTTTCAGCATAATCCTGTTGACGGGGCGTTAAATCCGTAGAAAGCAATAAATCCGTCATCCCGATCACGCCATTCATGGGAGTCCGAATTTCGTGGCTCATCATGGCCAAAAATTCACTCTTCGCTCGGTTAGCGGCTTCGGCGGCCCATTTTGCCTGTTCTAAGTCCTGATTTTTTTGATTTAATTCTGCTTGACGTTGTTTTTCCTGTTGCATGAGTTCCGCCTGGGCCAACGCAATCCCCACTTGATCGGCGATCGCTTTGAGAAAACTACATTCCTTGGCCGTCCAGTTTCTTTGATAATTACATTGATGCAAACCAATAATGCCATTGGGTTTTCCTTGATAGGAAGTCCGAATCGCGAGAATCGATTTAATCCTGACTTGTTCTGCAAGATCAGTCACTCCTTCAAACAGAGGCTCACTCAAAATATCATCAACGGCGATCGCCTCATCGGTCGCCAGAACCGCCTCAGCATGGAGATTTCCCTGGACAGGAACGGCTATCCCCAGCATAGAGCTATAACCTGGCTCTAAATATTCGGCAACCAAGGGAATTTGGGGAATGGGTTCATCCAGATAGCTATGAATCGAACAACGATTCACCTGAAAAACCCTGCCCACTTGCTCGGCTGTCGTTTCAAAAATTTCTATCGGCTCAAGACTATGGCGAATTTCCTGGGTAATTTGTTTTAATAACAGGATTTGATCAACTTCCCGTTCTAATTCTGCCTGAGCGACTTTTTGATCAGTAATGTCAATACAGGAGCCGATATATCCTGCAAAACTGCCATCACTCAAAAAACGAGGCACACCCACATCCAATAAATAACGATATTGTCCATCCCAACGACGCAGACGATATTCCATTTCAAAGCGATGCCGTTTAAGAAAAGAACTGAGGTAAGTATCCAAGCAAGCTTGGTAATCATCGGGATGAATGCCCTCTGCCCAGCGATCGCCCATTTCTTCCGCTATTGTGCGACCTGTAAAATCTAACCAAGCCTTATTAAAAAAATTACAGAGGGTATCCGTTCCCGCAATCCAGAGCAACACGGGCGCACTATTGGCCATTGCCCTAAAACGTTGTTCACTTTCCCGCAGAATTTCTTCACTCTGCTTATTTTTCGTAATGTCAAAACGAATGGACAAATACTGATAGGGTTTACCGTTTTCACCTAATAAAGGCACAATGGTCGTATCAACCCAGTAATAATCGCCGTATTTAGTTTTATTTTTGATTTCTCCGTGCCAGACTTCTCCCTGGGCGATCGCTTTCCATAAATCCTGAAAAAAAGCAGGGGGATGATAACCCGAATTGATAATGCGATGATTTTGTCCGATCAATTCTTGCTCAGAATAATGGGATATTTGGCAAAACCGATCATTCACTTCAATGATAATTCCTTTACTGTCCGTAATGGCAACGATCGCAGATTTATCCAAAGCAGCTTTTTGGGCCGCTAATTTTTGTAAGGTGTCCTTGAGTTGGGTCTCTGAAGCGAGTCGTTCACTAATATCACTAGCAATTCCTAAAAAGCCCGTAATTTCCCCATTTAGATCCCGTAGAGCCGTCATAGAAAGTAATACGGGAAAACGAGAACCATTCTTACGGATATACGTCCAAATCGCTTCATCGGGTAAATTTTGTTTGGCGCGTGTGGTAAAAACATCAAAACCTGTGACGGGAAATCCCAATTCCGCCGACATTTCTTGGCTTCTAGCTTCTATTTGTGCTGGATCATGAAAAATTGCTAGACTTTGTTGATAAATAACTTCTTCAACCTGATAACCCAACATTTCCTCTGCCGCACGGTTAAAGGTTTGAATAATTCCATCAGTCCGAGTGGAAATAATGCTGTAGCGAGTACCCTCTAGAATCGCTTGTTGTAATAGTCTATTTTTCTGGAGAGTTTCTTCTATTCTCTTTTGTTGTCTGATCGATTCTTCTAATTGAAAATTCCGTTGTCGAGTGATTTGAGTGAAGTAAATCGCCAGGGCCAACATCCAGGCGATCGCTAAACCGCCCCCCAAAAGTAAAAAATGTAAGGATGAGTGGGTTTGATCGAGCAATTCGGGCGTAGGCAAAACCGTCAATTGCCAACGAATGCCAGGGGGATTGATGATCACACTCGATTGTTGCCATTGTTGAGTCTGCCAAGCAGGGTCAAGATTTTGATAGATGATTCCCCTGTCATCGGTTAATTTGATCCCGAATAATTTATTGCCACTTACTTTCCACAGTCGATCCAGGAAACTCGCCGCATCAAACTTTCCTCGGATAAAACCATCAAATCGGTTATTCGCAAGTAGGGGAACATCGGCTGAAAAAAATTGACGATTCGGCGATCGCTCCAATAGAGGGTTAAAGCTAGTTGGACGATATTGTTGAGAGGCGATGAGCTTGAGTCGCTTTTGGTCTGTGGGGGATAGGGCTTGGTTCAAAAACGCTTCATTTCCCTTGAGTGGAACAATCCAGGCGGTAGAATAGGTGGAATCTATCCATTCTAGGGACTGATAGGCTGAAAAATCCTCTAATAGAGTTTTGGCTTCTTCTTTCCATTGTTTATTGTTCACTGCTTCCCTAATTTCCCACCGTTTAGCCATTCTTTCCAAGGCCGAAAAATTGTCTTGTAGCTGATTCGTGATCAGATTTTCTAGAAATGTTAATTCTGCCTGAACGTGCTGTTTAATCTGACGATCATTTTCCCTGAGTAGCGATCGCCAGGCGAAAATAGTTAACCCCGAAAGGACAGTACCGACCAATAGGGGCAGAGCATAAATTTTGAAGTGGGAAATTTGATTTTTTTTCACCCGCTTAAATATTTTTTGGATTTACTATGCGCTAAAGAGCGATCGACACCCAAAAACTTGTAATGTCTATTAAACATCTCCAAGAATTAAGTAAGAGCAATTCATGAATTGCCCCTACCAAGGGTTGCAATCGATGCACTCTTTATTTCTGGAGATATCTATTCATTTTTCCAAAAATAAAAACTAATGTTAAGAAGTCTAACAATAATTTAACAGGATTCAACCTAATTTTAAAATGGCATACTGGGCTTTTAACAGTAATGGCAGGAGTATGTGACAATTGTAACGATATACTAAGTAGGGAAAACTCAGGAGGTATGAAAAGACCGTGAATCCAGTTGAACTTATGCAAAAAGGCGGCATTGCCATGTGGCCGCTGTTACTTCTCTCTATTTTATCTGTCAGCACCATTTTTGAAAGAATTTGGTTCTGGTCTAGAGTTGTCCTCAGAAGCTCTCAAATTGTTAATCGAGTTCTGGACACGGCCGCCAGAGATTGGGACTTGGCCGTGAAGGTGGCCAAGGATCATCAGGACTATCCCATCGGTAAATTTTTATTGGCTCCCCTCCGTCTCCAGAATCCCGATCCCGAAGTGTTTCATCTCTCCTTAGAATCTGCCGCCGATGATCAGTTAGCCCTCATGCGTCGTGGTGATAAGGTTCTAGAGGCGATCGTGGCCCTTTCTCCCCTATTAGGACTATTAGGAACGGTTTTAGGGTTAATTCGCTCCCTCAGTTCGATTCAAATTAGTGACCTAGGCACTTCTTCTACGGCGGGCGTTACCTTGGGAATTGGAGAATCTTTAATCTCTACCGCAACAGGAATGATTGTGGCCATTATTAGTCTCGCTTTTTATCGTATTTTTCAGGGACTTTGGTTTAATCAAATGCGGATTTTCCGTAAAGCAGGAGGCGACCTAGAGGTGATTTATCGTCAACGCTGGCTGGATGAAGAGGAAAGCCACTCTGCCTATGACCCCCTGCCATCGCGAGAGAATGAACGTTAGTATTTTTTTAATGGGTATTTCGTCTAATTTTTATCTCCTTTTTTTTCCTAATTTAACCTATGACCCCTACTCCTAAATCCCCCCGCAGTCACCGTAAAAACCAACTTTATCACCCCACTCGTCCCCTTAAACTCTGGCACGATCAATCCCCTCAATCAGAGGATGTTCGTATTGAGCTTGTGCCTTTGATTGATGTGATTTTTTGTATTCTGACGTTTTTTATTCTGGGTGCGGTGGGCCTATCCCGTCAGCAGGCGATCGGCTTGGATTTACCGAAGGCCAGTACGGGCGTTCCTCAAATGCGCGAAATGTTGGTGGTAACTTTAGATGATTTGTCCCAATTGTATGTGGAAAAACAACCTGTTACCCGCAATCAATTGCTGGATTCTCTCAAAAATTACCATCAATATAATCCCAATGGCTTAATGGTTCTCAATGCTTCCCGTAATGTCAGTTATAACGATGTTGTACAGGTATTAGATTTATTACGTCAGGTGGGGGGCGATCGCGTTGCTTTAGCGACCTTACCAGGATCTGCCCAATCGGTGACTAGCCCCAATCTTTTTGATCCCAATTCCCCTAACTTTGGCGCACCTAATAATTTAGGGACACCGAGCGGCGTACCAGGAAATGATGGAACAACCCTACCGACAGATCCCAATAATCCTTTTTCTTCCACTATTCCGAATTCTACGATTCCAGGGATGCCCAACTCCACCATTCCAGGTATGCCCAAGTCTAGCAATCCAGGCGTGCCTAACTCTTCTACTATTCCCAACGCGCCCCCTAATTCTACTCTACCCAATGCTATCCCTGATGGGCTTCCCAAACGCTAAAAACAAATAGATACAACCCAGGGATTATCATTTCGTCCGTTGAGCCATTAATTGTTCTTCTAGGGCGGCAATACGATGATAGGCCGCCGTAACCTGAGCCGTGAGCCGATGAATCTGGATCTCCGCCGTGAGGGGTTGCTCATTCTGGAGACCCCAAAAGGAAAGATTATCATCTTCATCGATCAAGATATCTTTATGGATAATACGGGCGGCAACTTGGTCAATGGCTTCAGAGGAAGATTCTAGAGGGATATAAGGGCGATCGATTGGAGCGGAGCTTTGAAAATCATGATCAGAGAAGAAAATCGTTTGTTTATCCGTTAAAGTTCTAATTTGTTGGCTAAGATCTAGCACAATTCGATGGAGTTGATCAATTTTAAAATTCAGTGTTTGAATTTGTTCTTCTAGGGAGCTATTCATTGGTTTTTAGGATTTAGCATCAATGTTTTTCCATCCTAAAAGGCAATTCTCTATATCAAAGAAACTTTTACAATTAATTTAATAATCTCTTCATTAGTCTTAACAAAAGCCTTAAAAAATTAAGTGAATACTTGTCTAAATTATGTCGGATTCTTTACCTGTATCTCAATTTAATCGTCGCTCTTTTTTGCTCGGTGCAGGGGCGACTGTCGTAACGCAAGGTTTGTTAGGATGTGCGAGTTCTCCATCTGCGTTACAAGTTTTATTTTTAAAAAATTCTATTTCTGCTCAATTAATTAGTCGTTTTAAAAAAGAAGTTACCTCAGAAAATCAGACTGATTTTAGGGCAGAATCTCAATTAAAAACGATTTTTAAATTATTACAAACCTGGCAACAATCTCCTTCTGGAAAATCGACTTTTTTACCCCAACTTCCTGTTATTAACCCCGCGCCCCCCGCGATCGCCAATTTAGTGACCACAGGAGATGCTTGGTTAGTTGATGCGATCGCCAAACAATTAATAGAACCGTTAAATTTGTCGGGTTTATCTAATTGGCCCCAATTGGCTCCCCGTTGGCATGAATTAGTTCAACGCAACGAACAAGGATTCCCCGATCCCAAGGGCAAAACCTGGGGCGCACCCTATCGCTGGGGAACGACAATGATTGTCTATCGCAAGGATAAATTTAAGAATTTAGGATGGACACCCAAAAATTGGGAAGACCTCTGGCGCACGGAACTAAAACAACGCATTTCAATTGTCGATCAACCGCGAGAAGTCATTGGTTTAACGCTAAAAAAATTGGGCGATTCCTACAACCCCACCGCATTAAATAATCTTCCCCAACTCAGACAGGAATTAATCAGTCTTCATCAACAAATTAAGTTCTATAGTTCTACCCATTATCTCCAACCCTTGCTTGTCGGTGACGTTTGGTGCGCGATCGGTTGGTCAAATGAGATTTTACCATTACTCAAGAATAATCCCGATCTGGCCGCAGTTATTCCTGAATCGGGAACTTCCCTCTGGGCGGATCTTTGGGTTCAACCAAAATCGTCCTCTTCTAACTTATTACTAACAGAATGGCTAGATTTTTGTTGGCAACCTGATATTGCGAATCAAATTGCTTTCTTTAGTAATGGGGCTTCTCCTCGATTAGAAACCTTAGAAAAAAATGCTATTCTGCCCAAGGTGAGAGACAATCCATTATTAATGATTCCACCCCAATTATTAGACCGATGTGAATTTCTTTTGCCCCTATCTCCTAAAGTTCAACAGCAATTTTCAACCCTTTGGCAAGAACTTCGGGCAGTTACTAGAAAACCTTAAAAACCTACGAACGTTAGATACTTTGGATACTTTGGATACTTTGGATAGGTGAAAATTTTATGTTTACTTACACTCCTCACTACAAACCGAATCAACTCCTCTGTGGTCAAGGACAAATTGCTTTGATTACGGGTTGGACAGTTAGACAATCCTTTGCCAAAAAACTCTCAACCGATGACTATGCCGTAATTGGCAATCTCTATAGCGCAACCAGGGGAATTAGTCCTTTAATTCGGAATTTGTTAGCCAATCCCCACGTACGTTATTTGGTTATTTTAAACGCCACTAGAGAAGATAAAAATTCAGGAAGTTGTCAATGTCTTCTGGATTTTTTTGAGCAAGGTTTTACTGCGGGAAAAAGTGAGACAGATCGGAATTGTTGGATTATTAATTCGACTGTTACAGGTTATATTGATCAGGAAATTCCTGCTGATGTGTTAGAAAGTTTACGGCGATCGCTACATTACAAATTGGTTAAAAATATTCACGAAGCAGTGAGTTTAGTGAAAGATTGGGCAAATAATAAACCATTAGAACCCTGGGCAGAACCTCGATTATTTCCCCAAGTAGAATTAGTCCCGACTGTATTACCTGGCCCCCGCTATGGTCATCGCATTGAAGGAGAAACGATCTCCCAAACCTGGGTAAAGATTCTCCAGCGCATCAAAACAACTGGAACCATCCGACCCACTCAATACGGACAATGGCAAGAGTTAATTGATTTAGTTGCGATCGTCACCAATGAACCTAGTAATTTTTATTTTCCTGAGCCGAATTATCTGCCCATACAACGGGAATTTATGGATGATTATATTGCCCAAATGTTAGATGATGCACCCAACCAAGAAGGCGTTAAATATACCTACGGTCAACGGTTGCGATCGTGGTTTAAAAAAGATCAGATTCAACAGGCGATCGATAAATTAATTTTAGAAAAAGATTCCTCTAGGGTCGTTATGTCTTTGTGGGATGTTAAGGATTACGAAAATACCGATAGTCCTCCTTGTCTAAATCATCTTTGGTTAAGAATTGTTGAAAACGAATTATCTTTAACGGCGACTTTTCGGAGTAATGATATGTTCTCTGCTTGGCCTGCTAATGTAATGGGTCTAAGATCTTTACAGCAACATATTCTCGATAAAATTTTAGAAAAAACAGATTATCCATTAAAATTAGGACCATTAATTACGGTCAGTCAATCAGCCCATATTTATTCTGATTGTTGGGAACACGCCGAACGAGTCATCCAATCCGAATATAAAAAACTGTGCAATCAGCAAGATTATTATGATCCAACGGGTAGCTTTTTAATTTCTATTAAAGATGGTACAATTTTAGTAGAACATTTAACTCCAGGTTCAGGAGAAGTCGTCAACTGTTATTCTGGAAAATCAGCCCGCAAACTCTATCTACAAATTGCGGCAACGTCTCCTAGTTTAGAGGTTGAACACGCGATGTATTTAGGAACCGAATTACAAAAAGCCGAAATTGCCCTATTACTTTCTAAGGAAGATTCCTATATACAGGATCGAATTTTTAAACCTTAAATTATTCGATTTAAAGGGTTTTAATTCAAGCAATGAAAATAAAAATTAAACGATTAAAAGAACAAGCTATTCTTCCTTTTTATGAACATTTATATGACTCAGGACTAGACCGAATTTCCATCGAAGAAGTGGAGATTTTACCAGGCGATAGTTATTTAGTCCCCACAGGAATCGCGATAGAACTTCCCCCAGGAACCGAAGCCCAGATCCGTCCTCGGAGTGGATTAGCCCTCAAACATCAAATTACTGTGTTGAATACGCCTGGAACCATTGATGAAGGTTATCGCGGAGAGATTGGCGTGATTTTGATTAATCATGGTAAACAAACTTTTAAAGTGACTAAGGGCATGAAAATTGCTCAGATGGTCATTGCTCCCGTGATTCGAGTGGAAATTGAAGAAGTTGATCAACTCAGTGATAGTTCTAGTAGTCAGTCAAGGTAGAATTGATGGATAAAGCCGCTTGAGTTTGATGCGAGCATCATCAGTGGTAAATTGCCAATCAATGGTACGCAATTGTTCATTTCGGTGTTTTTCCCAAGCAGCAATTTCATTGTTGAGAGTTGCCTTGTCAGGAATACGACGGGC
>JBEIFD010000074.1:0-10104 GCA_040382535.1 Merismopediaceae cyanobacterium | reverse complement strand
GTGTGTAAGTCCCAAACTTTGTCAAACAGGGTTCTCGCTCTCATAGGATTTTTGGGGGGAATACGTTCTCTCAAGCACACCATTATAGCAGTTTCGACTCAATCCCGTCTACCTAAACGAGAGAGTTTGAGCAATAATTTCAATTTACGCCTATTTCTCTGACATCGTATGGCGATCGGGCTATTTCCCTTCGATCAAATTTGTAAATATTTTTTACGATTTAATCCTTAGTTTGTTCACTGGTTTTAGAGTCTGAAGACATATTATCAAAACCCTTTCAACTATCTAGTTCTGCATGAGTTTGTGGCTACGAGACAATAAGGCTTTAAGTCTCCTAAAACTCATCCAAAATTTTTTGATGGCGTATTTTCGCTTAATTTTAAAATAGCCGCTCGTAATTGGGGATATTTTTGTAGAATTTTTTCATTAAAGGCGATCGCATTAAGTTAATCTCATTGGAAAATTGGCGATCGCAAAAAACGTTACAGAAGAAGGTGATTCCATAACCTTTTGAGAAATGGACGCGATCGCGTGGGATGGTTTGACAGAACGATCGCGGTTTATGGCTTCTTATTTTGGTGGAAAAGTACATTCAACCGTGATTTTTAGATTACTCTCGGCGGTTCCTTCAGTAACATAAGGAATGCCTGCTTTACCTCCAATTTTAATGCCAAATTCTAAGGTAACTTTACTGATATTCGCATCGGCAATTTCTTTAAACGCATTGAGAGTATGGCTGGTATAAGCTTTGATAGTGCTTTCAATACTTTTAAAACGTTGTTGAGGAGAAAAACTAATTTCTTTGGTTAACAATTCTGCTAAACCTTTATCGGATTTTCCCAACATATCCCTAGTTATTTCTCTGGTCGTTTCGGTTGGAGGTGTTGGATTAGATTCAAGGCCAATATTTTCTTGCACTTGCATATAAATAACCGTACCATCTTCGAGTTCAATGGGGGCGAGTTTGGTCATGGGATTGCTACTTTGTGAGATTTATTGATGAAATTCTGTTAAAATCATAGCATTATTTTCTGAATGAAATATGGCTAGGGATGCGCTCGTTATCGGAATCAATCGCTATCAATATCAGGGTTTACCTGCTCTTACGTCTCCTGCGCTGGATGCAGAGGCGATCGCGGTTTTATTGGAACAGTACGGTGATTTTCGGGTGACGCGCTTACCAGAGGCGATTAATCCAGAAAAACAACCCTATGTTGCTCAAGGATTAGATTTAGGGTTAGACAACCTAGAAAAAGCCCTAGAAAAGCTCTTTATACCCGAAGGTCGCAGTATTCCAGACACGGCTCTATTTTATTTTTCGGGTCATGGTTTACGGAAAAAACGCGGCGTTTCAGAAGGGTTTCTTGCCAGTAGTGATTGTGATCCACAAAAGAGCTTTTGGGGATTGTCATTACGTTGGCTACGGGAATTATTAGAAGCGAGTCCGATCAAACAGCAAATTGTTTTATTGGATTGTTGTCACAGTGGGGAATTGTTTAATTTTAATGAAGCTAATCCAGGCGATCGCGGTTCAGCCAGGGATCGGTGTTTTATTGCGGCTTCGAGAGAATTTGAGGCGGCGCAGGTGAGTTTAGATTCAGAATACAGTGTCTTGACTCAGGCTCTATTGCAAGGGTTAGATCCCCAACGACAAGCCAGTATCACCAATTTTGGTTTAGTGGATTATCTCGATCAACAGCTTGGCAATAATACACAACGTCCGATTTACAGCAATTTTGGCGAACCGATTATCCTCACCAGAGCCATTATTCCCCCCACTCCTCCCCATCTCCCCACTTTTCCTAATTCTTCCCATTCTGACCAATGCCCCTACAAAGGTTTGCGTTATTTCGACATTGCTGATGCAGATTATTTTTTCGGACGAGAAGATTTGATTAATCAGTTAGTTGATCGCGTTAGAGAGGATAATTTTCTGGCGATTTTAGGGGCTTCGGGTAGTGGTAAATCTTCCGTATTACGAGCGGGTTTGAGCTATGAATTAATGCAAGGTCAACGGCTCAGTGGTTCACGGCATTGGAGTCTAAAAATTATTGTACCGACGGCTCACCCGTTACAATCTTTAGCTAAATTATTTGTTGATGCTAATCTTTCTGTGGTGGATGAAGTCAGTGAAACGAATAAAGCGATAGAACTTTTACAAAAAGGAGGAGATTCTTTCAAGCGTTTAATCGCAGGGTATCTTAATAAAAATTCTCAGTCTAAGTTTTTGCTGATTATTGACCAGTTTGAAGAGACTTTTACCCTTTGTGAAGATTTACAAGAACGCAATCAATTTTTGGCTTGTTTATTAGAATTATTGGCTAGTACGCAAGATGAATTTAAGTTAATTTTAGGGATGCGAATTGATTTTTTGGGGAAATGTTTTGAGCAAGATTATCACGGTTTAGGAAAGTTAATTGAAGCGAATTTAATCACCGTTTTACCGCTAAATCCCGAACAATTACAACGGGCAATTACGGAACCTGCTAAAAAAGCAAATTTGGAATTAGAAGCGGGTTTAGTGGAGCAAATGCTCAAGGATGGGGGCAATCAACCTGGCAGTTTGCCCTTGGTACAGGATACGTTAACGGAGCTTTGGCAGCAACGGGTTGATAATAGTTTAAAGTTGTCGGTTTATGTCAAATTGGGGGGAATTAGTGGCACTCTCAATAAACGCGCAACGGCTTTTTATAATGCGCTTTCTGATTCAGAAAAGGAAACGGTTAAATATATTTTTCTGGCCTTAACCCAATTGGGAGAGGGAACGGAAGATACGCGGCGGCGGGTTTTAAAGCAGGATTTAATCACTGCTAAATATGGGGAAGAAGTTGTTGATATAATGATCCAAAAGTTAGCCGATGAGCGGTTAATTGTGACGGATAAACCAGGGGAAACTACGGATAAAAAGATGGCGATCGAGGTGGCCCATGAGGCGTTGATTCGGGAATGGGATTTATTGCGGCAATGGTTGGATCAAGATCGGGCTAATTTGTTACAACAGCGAAAAATAGAAGCATTGGCTCAAGAGTGGGAAAATTCGGGGCGTAGGTCGGCTTATTTATTAGTGGGTTTTCGGTTAAAGGAAGCGAGAAAGTTTCAAAAGGAACAGGCTTTACAATATCCTCTGAAAAAATTAGGTAGTGATTTTATTGCGAAAAGTGTGGGTAAATAGCGACAGAATTGGATTAAATTGGGGGTTATTCCTTTCATCGGTGTTGGTGTTATTACTTTTTTGGGGATTCGTACTTATATTGTGCAATCCAGTTGGAAAATTGTGCAGGAAACTCAAGGAGAAAAATACGATTTGAGAAGAATTAAAGCTTTAGAAGATTTAGTTTTATGGGAAGAATCCCTGGCAAATATAGTTTTGAAAAAAGCGAATCTTGCTCAGATTAAACTTTCTTTTGCCAACCTCTCCCATGCCTTCCTCATAGATGCCAACCTCTCCCGTGCCGATCTCTCTAATGCCGATCTCTCTAATGCCGATCTTTCTAATGCCAATCTCTACGAGGCATCCCTCATGGATACCGATCTCTCTAATGCCAAACTATCTAGCTCCGACCTCGAAAGCGCCAACTTATCCAATGCTAACCTCGACAGTGCTAACCTCGACAGTGCCAACCTCTATAATGCCAATTTATCCAATGCTAACCTTGACAGTGCCGATCTCTCCAATGCCTTCCTCTCCAATGCTTTCCTCTATGATACCAACCTCGACAGTGCCGACCTCGACAGTGCCGTCCTCATAGAGGCGAGTCTAACGAATACTCAAATAAAATCAGCTTGTTTTTGGGATCAAGCTATTTATAAAGGAGATTACGACGTAGAAAAAAATGGATGGATTATTGATGAAAAAGCTAATCAAGCCTTTATCGCTCAACTTAAAAACGACAAAGCCTCTGACCCGAAAGTTAAGCCTGAGTGTCGTATGTGGGAGAAGTGAGGAGAGTTGGGGGTGTGGAGGGTGGGGAAGATAAGTTATTAGGAATGCAGGCTTTTTCTTTGATTAAACTTAAATACAATCATTGATTTTTAAGACTTTCTAGAAATCAGAAAAATTGTCAGCTAACTTGAGATCATTTCACATTATCAATACACCCAAAATCTCACGCCCAAACTCAGAACTCGCTATACTACACGCGATCGCACAGATATTTTTTGTGATCTTTTAAAGAACATCATAAAATCACAAAACTCTTTGTTGAGCTTTTTCATAAGCAGGATCATGAACATCAAAGCTGATAATTTTTACTCTTTTGGGAATAGGTTTATCATAAATCCGATAGACTAATCTATATTCTTGATTGTTATAAATTATTTCTAAAGAGTGATAGCCTTTCAGCTTACCTTTCAATTTGTGACAGCTTAAAATACCACCATCATTAGGAGATAATTGTAAAATTGGTTTAAAAAGCCTTTCAAAATCAGATTGAAGCTCTTTAGATAAACTGGGTAAATCTTCAGAAAAAACAAGAGGATGTACTTGCAATAAATATTTAGCCCGCATAACCCCGTTTTCTAATCTCTTGATTTACCTGTTCTAAATCAAATGTCTCATCAAGAGTTCCCATCGTTATCCATTCTTCTTCTTTAATAAAATTGACTATCCTTAAAATGGCTTTTGATTCAGCAGAACCGACAGTTAACCGATTTTCTCGTTGTAACTTTTCCGCGATCGCCTCCTGAATCCAAACGTCTCGACGATGAGAAGGTAACTGATTAAAAATATCAGTGGTTAAGGAGACTGTAATCTGCTTAATGACTTCTTTAGCTTTTATGCCCATATCAATATCCCTAATTTCTGGCTAAATTTAGCATTTTTATTTTATCTTAAAGACGAGACGGCCAAAACCAACACTCTAAAATTCTGAGACATTACTCAAAGCCCAGTCTGATGTAAAATTGCTTAGAAATGCGATCGCCCTCTGTTTAATTAAGTAGCTGGTTGCAATTAAATATAAAATGTAGGATAGGCATCCTGCCTGTCCACAGGCTAGAAGCCTGTTCTACGATCTAACAATTAATTAAGCCCACTTACTTACTAGAATTAATTCTTGATTAATCCCTTAGATTGTAAAAAAGACTTAGCAGACTCTTCCACAGATTTAACTTGATTATCAACTTGATAATTTAATTGCTGCATTTCTTCGGCTGAAATTTGACCCGATAACTTTAAAACAGCCGTGCGTAATTGGGGATATTTTTGTAGAATTTGTTCATTAAAAATCGGAACCGCATCATAGGGCGGAAAATAATGTTTATCATCTTGCAAAATTACTAATTTTAAAATGGGAATCAAACCATCCGTCGAATTTCCAGCCACCAAATCTACCTGTTTATCCGCCAAAGCCCGATACATTAAACCCAAATCCATTTCCTTGGGAGCCTTCGCAAATTCTAAACCGTAGGTTTTCGCTAAACCAGGAAAACCATCTTCTCTTGCTAAAAATTCATAACCAAATCCTGCTTGCCATTGATTCGTATAACGAGCCGCTTCTGACAGAGTTTTAATATTTAAACGTTGGGCATCGGCTCCACGAATAACGATCGCAAAGGTATTTTCAAAGCCCAGGGAAGGAAAGACGGTTAAAGCAAATTGTTCTTGATAGGCTTGTTTAACTAGACGATAAACTTCCTGGGAATTATTAATAATCGGTTCTTTTAAAATCGCCGTTAATGCCGTTCCCGTATATTCCACATAACCCGCAATTTTGCCCGCTTTTACCGCTTCATGACAAATAAAAGTTCCCCCTAAATTAAACTTGCGATCGACTTTTAGATTGGTATTGTTCTCGATTTGTTGAGCTAATATTTCACTTAAAATGACCTGCTCCGTAAAATTTTTAGAACCAATCGTAATTTCTCCAGCACTTTTATTGTTAAAGTTTATTTGCTGATAAAAAATACCGATGGAACTAAATATTAAAAATCCAGCTAAACTTAACCAAATTAACCGCTTTTTTCCAGAAAAAGGTTGGCGAGGAGTTCGTTGGGTTAATTGTTTCTCTAACCAACCAATTCCCCAATCTGCGGTTAGGGCGATCAAGGCGGAGGGAATGGCTCCTGCTAAAATGAGTTGATTATTAACCGTTGAAATTCCCCGAAAAATAAAGTTTCCTAAACCTCCTGCCCCGATCGCGGCCGCAATGGTGGCAATGCCCACACAAATGACAGTCGAAACTCGAATGCCTGTCAGAATAACCTTGAGCGCGAGGGGTAATTCAATATAAAATAAAACCTGTCGGCGGCTCATTCCGAGGGATAATCCAGCTTCAATAAAACCTGGATCAACTTGATTTAATCCCGTGTAGGTATTCAGAATGAGGGGCAGAAGGGCGTAGAGAGTCAGGGCAACAATAGCGGGAATTTTACCAATGCCACCGAGCAGGGGAACTGTGATTAAAAAACCAAAAATTGCCAGACTGGGAATGGTCTGAATGGCGTTGGCAATCACCAAAATAGGTTTGGCAAACTGTTTCTGGCGAGTGATAAAAATTCCCAAAGGAATGCCGATGGCGATCGCACTTGCCATTGCAATAAAAACTAAAACGAGATGTTCTCCCGTTCTCAGCAGAATTTCAGTAATTAGTTCCAAATATTTTTTAGTTATAAATAGGGATTTTTGGGCAACATTACTATCTCGAATCCATCGGCAATCAGTCTATCTTGTAAAGCTTGATCAGGTGTTACTTTAAAAATAATCGCGGTTAATAATCCTGAATTTTGTAATTTCCAACGATAGAGAAATTCGGCAATCGTAATTTTAAACTTCACTTTTTGAAAAAGCTTACTTTCAGGGACAAGCTTTTCATTCTCAACCCCTACGGCATAATAATCCTGAACGACTTTAAAAGCCAGACAAGGTAAATTAATGCCTAAAGCGACTTTCTCGACTTCTCTTTCAGAAATAGAATAAACATAATTACCAACTTCTTCAAATTCATGAGTTGAAACTTTTTTTCCTAAAAGATTTTTAATCTTGGTTCTTAGCTTTTCAAAAATAATATTGAAAAAGTTTAAATAAACATGATTGTCTTTCGGTTCAGTGAGAATAACTCCTACCTTAGCAACTCGGAGCATTTCGTATAAAGCAATGACAGGGCGAGGGAAATGATGGTAGGCTTCCTTGCAATAAGCAAAATCGAATTGATTATCCTCAAAAGATAATTTTTCAGCATTTTCTTGGGAGTAATCATCAATAAAACCGATTTCTTTGCCCTCTTTTAAAAGAACATCACTAATATCTGTTGCTAAAGCTTTTATCCCTCGTTTTTTCAGGAAATTTGCTTCCGTTCCATAGCGACCATCTCCAATGGTTACCCAACTAGAACTGGGGAAACTTTCCAGAACGGGGTTAAGACAGTCCATTATTCTTTGATGTCGCCAAGCATTAACCGTATCATTGTTTAACCAAGTTTGAGCTTGTTCGGCTTTAGAACCATTTTTACTATAATCTTGGAAGTGTTCTGCGTGTTTTTGATAGCTTTTTTCTTGAAAAACGGGTGAATTAGCCATAAAATCTTAAATCTTTTGAGTGTCAGTGCCATCTTACCAAAGAATTTATAGCAATGCAACGAAGCATCGTCTGAACGAGGATTAATCCAAAAAAAATATCTGTATAAATTTTTCTCACTTAACCATACAGTGCCACCAGACCCGATAGGATAGTTATTAAACCCTTTTTCCGAGAGTAGCCCTATGGATTTAATCAGCTTAGAAAACCTTCTGGATAATCTTTCCTTTTTAGTCCTTTTTGTGACCATGTTGGTTTATTGGACAGGGGCGGCTTTCCCTACGACCTGGCTTGCCAATCTCGGAACCGTCGGTGTGGCGATCGCGAATCTCTGTATGGCGGCACTGTTGGGAGCCAGATGGTTAGAAGCGGGTTATTTCCCCATTAGCAATCTCTACGAATCCCTCCTTTTCCTGGCTTGGGGCGTAACAACGGTTCATTTAATTGCGGAAAATATGAGTCGGAGTCGCCTGGTCGGTGTCTTTACAACTCCTGTGGCAATGGGAATTACGGCCTTTGCCACCCTAACCTTGCCCGCCGATATGCGTTTGTCCGCGCCCCTGGTTCCTGCCCTCAAGTCCAATTGGTTGATGATGCACGTCAGCGTCATGATGATTAGTTATTCGGCGTTGATGGTGGGTTCACTGCTGGCGATCGCGTTTTTAGTGGTGACAATGGGGCAATCGGTAGAATTGCGCGGAAGTTCTATTGGGACGGGTAGCTATCGACCAGGGCAACTGTTAAAACAAGCGACAACAGTTCAAAATAATATTCAGCAACCTTTAGAAGTTTCGACGAATAGCAATGTCGCTGTTTTAGAAGCCATCACGACTCTAACCGAAAATATTTCCCTTTCTCCCCAACGCCTGAGCCTGGCTGACACTTTAGACAATATTAGTTATCGCATTATCGGTTTAGGTTTTCCCCTCCTGACCATCGGTATTATCGCGGGAGCAGTTTGGGCAAACGAAGCCTGGGGTTCCTATTGGAGTTGGGATCCCAAGGAAACCTGGGCCTTAATCACCTGGCTCGTTTTCGCGGCCTATCTTCATTCACGCATTACCAAGGGTTGGCAGGGTCGTAAACCTGCAATTCTTGCCGCAACGGGTTTCTTTATGGTCTGGATCTGTTATTTAGGAGTCAATATTTTAGGAAAAGGTTTGCATTCCTACGGTTGGTTTTTCTAAACTGGCTCTTGAAAAATAGATGTTATTTCACTACCCCCTAAATCACCCAATTTTGAGGGACTTTCGATGTTATTTCCCCCAAAGTTGGGGGGCCAGGGGGGCAGAAAATCACTACAAATCTAAAATTACCTGAATCCATTTCGGAGGTCGCGGGATTGGATTTCCTAAACGGTCAAACACCAATAAAGCCACCAGATGCACCGCAAAAACGTAGATAAAACTATTGACAAAAATCATCAAAGCCGCGATCGCTTGGATCAAGGTAAAGTCTGGTTGAGCCAGGATATTCAGTTTGAGAAAAGCCCATTCAAAGAAATTTGTCATCTGAATAATGGCGTATTTCCAGAGATTTTCGCCCAATAATAAGGAAAAAAGCGAAACTCGAAAGAAAAAACCAAAGGTTCCGATTAGCGACCCTGTAAAAATAGAAAATAGCCAGGAAGATTGCCTCTGCCAACAAAATCCTAATTGTAAGCTTAATAATCCGTAGGGCATGAGAAAAACAATACTGCGCGTCGGCCCCATTAAAACACAGAGCAATAAGCCCGCCACAATCACTCCCTTAAGGGCAGAACGATGCCCCCAGCGCAAATAAACCAGAGCAATGGGAATAGAAAAAAAGATGGTCAGAACTGGCCCCAAAGGAAAGTAATAGTTAATCAACCAAATTAAACTGGTCGTACTGGCTAAAAAAGCCGTTTCCACCATCGCCAAGGTTCGGGGGGATTTTAGCAGCGATCGCCCTCTTGACGGTTGGATAGGCTCTGTTTCCTCCGTAGGCACAGAAGCAGAATCCGAGATCCCTTGATCCACCCAATTAGTCTCGTCCTCCATCCCAGAATCGTCCACCGAAAAAGTCATAGAAATTATTCAAATAAAATTCATTAATAAAGCAATATCGCAATTCAAATATACAGAATTGAGTCAAAATAAACGCGATCGCAAAATACTTTAGTGCTAAGAAATCAACTCTTCCAGCGCATCAAGCCTAAGAATGCAGATCCTATCATTCTCACGGGAAATTAAGCCATCTTGCTCCATTTTAGTCAATGCCCGTGAAACGGTTTCCCTGGCCAGTCCCGTAATACTTGCCAATTCACGATGGGGTAAATTAGGAATTTTAGTTCCCTCTTGAGTCGTCTTCCCCTGACCTTCTACTAAAAATAAAAGAGTATCCGCAACGCGAGCTAAACTTTCTGCCTCTCGTAATCGGAGCCTGCGGTTCACCTGTCTTAACCGTTTAGAGATCAGTTGGGTAAGACGAATGCCAGTCAGGGGTTCGGTCTGCAAAAGAGCCAAAAAATCGGGTGCGGGGATACTACTCACGGTAGTGGGAGTCAGGGTAATGGCATCGGTAGAACGGGGAGCTTCGTCTAAAGCAGACATTTCTCCAATAATTTCGCC
>JBEIFD010000073.1:0-10134 GCA_040382535.1 Merismopediaceae cyanobacterium | reverse complement strand
GGGATTTTCGGCTTGGCTGGAGGGAAGGGTATTATGGAAGTATGGTCTCTTTTTTCGCGCAGCGACTTGTAACCTGTAATATATCACAGATTTAGTAAATTTTAAATCAGAAAAAAGCCCCCCTTATCAAGAGGGGTAGGGGGGATCAAACCTCAAAACCCCCACAAATATTCCCCTGCTAACTGCAAAACTTATCAGCAATAACACCTTATTTTCTAATAGATAAAAAGGCGATCGCGTTAAGTTTGATCTCCTCGCCTATTTAATAACAGATATACGAAAAAAAGGCGATCGCCCTATCTACTGTTATCGCATATTTTCAAAACTTTTTATACCATTTCAAATTACAATCTGCTGTAAAATACGGATAATTTCTCTAACCCAAATTAGGTTATCCGATCGCCATGATCAATGATGATTTTTCTCCCCTATGGATCTCCCTAAAAACCGCAGGTCTGGCTACGATGATCACTTTTTTCTTGGGGTTAATGGTGGCTCGTTGGATGTTTAACTATCGTGGGAGAGCCAAAAGTGCGATCGATGCTCTGCTCATTTCTCCCCTAGTATTGCCCCCTACAGTTGTCGGTTTTTTATTACTGCTTTTACTCGGTCAAAATAGTCCTGTTGGTCAATTTCTTCGTCAAATTAATCTCAATATAATTTTTACCTGGCAAGCGACGATTTTAACTTCAACAGTAGTCGCCTTTCCCCTGATGTATCGCACCAGCTTGGCCGCTTTTGAACAAATTGAAGAAAATATTATTTTAGCCGCCCGCACGTTAGGAGCATCGGAATGGAGAATTTTTTGGCAAGTCCTAATTCCCTTAGCCTATCGGGGCATTATGGCAGGAACAATTCTAGCCTTTGCGCGTGGATTAGGAGAATTTGGGGCAACGTTGATGTTAGCGGGAAATATTCCAGGACAAACTCAAACGATGCCCTTGGCGATCTTTTTTGCGGCGGAATCAGGTAATTATCAACAGGCACTTTTTTGGGTTTTAATTTTATTGTCTCTTTCTATTTTTGTGATTGTTTTGGTTAATTTGTGGACAGATTCTAAACAAGAAAAAAAAATAACCAAATCAAAAAAAACAGAAGGAAATCATAATTTAGATATTGGCTCTAATGCCACTCTAGATCTGATTAAAAATGATTCCACGATTAACTTAATTACCCATGCTGAATATAACTTTGGTAATGTTAATCAAGCATTTGTAGATATCCAAAAAAGTTATGGAGATTTTTCCTTAGATATTAATCTAGAAGTCCATAACAAACCCTTGGGATTATTGGGAGTCTCAGGATCAGGCAAGAGCTTGACGCTTAGGTGTATCGCAGGATTAGAAATCCCAGATCGAGGTTTTATTAGTATTAATAATCAAATTTGGTTTGATGCTCGCCATAAAATTAATATTCCTTCCTATCAACGTCGCGTCGGTTTTGTCTTTCAAAATTACGCTCTTTTTCCCCATTTAACTGTCCGACAAAATATCACTTTCGGGGTGCAAAATCTACCGCTTATTGAACAAATAGAACGAGTAGATTTTCAACTTCAACAAATGCAATTACAGGATTGGGAAGATTATTATCCTGCTCAATTGTCGGGCGGGCAACAACAACGGGTCGCCTTAGCAAGGGCATTGGTGATGAATCCTGAAATACTGCTGTTGGATGAGCCTTTTTCGGCACTAGATACCCAATTAAGAAGCCAAATGGAAAAAAATCTGATTGAAGTTTTGGCTCTCTACGGCGGGGTGACGGTGATGGTTTCTCACAATTTAGAGGAGCTTTATCGTATTTGCCAAGATCTGGTGGTGATTGCTGATGGTCAAGTTTTGGCGAGTGGTCATAAACAACAGATTTTTCATAGTCCTACTACCTATGAAATCGCTCGATTAACGGGGTGTAAAAATTTTTCTTCTGTTGCTATTATTTCTCCCTATTCAGTTCAGGCTTTAGATTGGGATTGCACTTTGATTTTGGAAAAGGCGATCGCCTCTCAAGTTAATTATGTTGGTATTCGCGCCCATCAATTGACTTTTGAAGAGTTAGAAATGTTAAGGAATGACTATCAACCGAGGGACATTAATATCTTTCCCTGTTGGTTGGCTCAAAGTAGTGAAACGCCCCACCGTATAACTTTATATATTAAGTTAAATAGTCCCCCGACACATTTTAATGATTACCATTTTCAGGTGGAACTCTTTAAGGAAAATTGGCAGTTATTGAAATATTGCTCTTTTCCTTGGCATTTAAAATTAAACCCTTCTTATTTATTTGTGATGGAATAAAATGGCGATCGCTTTCCTTTTATCTCTCCACAAAAAGCGATCGCTGTTCCGTTGTGATTCACTGTTTAACTATTTTTAATCTAGTTGACGTTGATATTTTCCATATTTTTGGGCGTAATACTCCAAGATTGATTCTAAATATTGTTTTTCTTGGCTTGATAAATCAACGGGATATTCAATTTGAATTGCTTCGATCTGGCTTTGGGCATAATCAAATTGAGCAGAAGATTGGGGAATCAAAACGGTTTTAACACCTTCTACTTGTTGTAAATGGGCAGAAACTTCCCGATAAACTGCTAGGGGCAATTGGGGATAGGCGATCGTTTCTTTTTGGGTGAGGAGGTTGGTTTTTATAGATGCTTGATTCATAAGTTAGAGATTTATTTATAAGAATAATAAGATGGATATAGTTTTATTCCCTGAAAAAAAGCGATTTGAGTAAAGAAATGAGAATTAATGTCATTTTGCTACTGCCAAGACAGTGATCCTCTGTTATTATCGGATAGGTGTGCATGGGTTGTCATGTTTTGGTTGAGGATCAGTAATGAAAAAGCGTTTCATGTTTTCGTTAAGTATTTTACCGTTGTTGATGCTGGTAAGTTGTTCTGGTTCTCCAGAGGAGCAGTCAGCAACGCCGCCGTCGCCTCCAACGGGTCAAGCGAGTCCTCCCCCAGTGGCTCCTCCTCCTGCAACGCCTCCAGCAGGAAGCCAGGCGAAAACTCCCCCAGTCATAACTGATAAAATCCTTGCTCAAGAGGGGTTAACCCCCCCTACAAATCCTCAAAAAAGATTAAAAGAAATAGAGCAACAAAGGTTAAAAGAGATTAAGCAGGCACGGAATAATCCTTTTTCTCCCATTATCCCTGTCGTTAATTCGGGTGAAGCCGATGTTGATAATCAAACAGGCGGATCTCAAGGAACACCAGACACGCCAAAAGGAACATCTACGCCTTCTAGCACCACTGGTAATCGTTCGACCCAAGCTCCTTTCTATCCCGTTGGCAGATATTGTAAATTTGAGGGAAAAATCGGAGGAGAAATTATAGAAATTCAACCAGAAGAAGCCCAGGGGATCTTAGTCTCTGGCATTGTCAAATTACCGACAGCAGCCTATGCCATCATTACGCCTAGAAATTCCCAGGTTACTCAATCCGTGAGAAAAGGAGCTTTCTTGGGAAATGGATTGGTAAGAGTTGCGGCGATTGATCCTGTGAATGAAACAGTAATTTTTGAAGAAAATGGCAAATTTGTTTATAGAGAAATTGGACAACGACCTGTCCCTATAAAAAGAGGTCTTTTTGAGTTAAAAGGAGAAAGTTTTCCGTTTAAAATTAAGCCGCCAAAGGGGAAACAAGCCTATGGCGCAATCGTTAAGGGACAGAAAGCATTGATGTTAACTCAGGCTAGTATTCTCCTCGTTAATGTGGCGGGTGAAGATAAACCTGGAACCCTTAAACAATTAGGTATGCCTCCTTGGACAAGAAATCCCAACCCAAATACACCAGGAGAAGTTCCTGGACAGACTCAACCGACTGAACCTGAAGGCACTCCTTCCCCTAATCAACCTGGTGGTACAAGTCCCCCTGCTCCCGCCAATCCCCCTCAAGGAACTGGTGGAACTCCGCCAGTCAGCCAAACTTCTGCTCCTCAAAAAAGTACCCGTCTATCTGGCACGATTTGTAATGACAGCAATAACCGCATTACGGTCTCTCGTATTAAGATTCAAATTCAAGATGCAGAAACTAATACTGTGCTTGATACCCAGTGGAGTGATGTGGCCAGTACTAATGTCGTTCTAGATCGTGGACAAAGCGCGAAATTTGATGTCCCGATCCCCCGCCTACAAGATAGTAGTAGTGGCACGATTTCTGTCAGATTACTTGATTGGCAAAGTGGCTGATCTTTATACTCAATGAAATGGTTAAATGTTTTTTTCTGATTAAAACCCATCTCTGGATGAGGGGGAGAGGTTCCTATGATTACTCGAAACTTTTTTGTTAACTCTTTACTAGCTGTTACGCTAGGCTCGCTTTGCTTACCTCAAGTTACTCTTGCTCTTCCTCGTTTAGGGGGGTCAGAGGCCTTGTGTGAAGGATTATCGAATTATATGATTTCTCCTAGTGGAAATTGTGTCAATCTTACCTATTTTGATGGAGGATGACCAAAATTTTTTCCTGCCTATGAACAGAAAATTACTAAGTTTGAACAAGCCTTAGCTAAACTAAATGTCCCAGTAATTTATACAAAATGCGAAGAACTTAAGCCAGGCTTTGTATTGTATGGTTTTTATAGTCCCGTCACTAATCAAATGACTATCTGTGATGAAACGAAAAAAGATTCTCAAAGGCAAATTTATGAAACTTTAGTGCATGAGTCATGGCATACAGTCCAAGACTGTATTGCTGGGTTAAATAATCCTAGTATTCTGGCTTTGAGTCAAGCGGTTCCTAAATTTCGTCAGGAAGTTTTAGGCGGCATTAGTGTGGAAGATTTTGTCACGATGGATCAAGCCTACTCTAAAGAGGATCGCCTAACTGAAAGTGAAGCGCGATTTATGCAAAATAAACCTCAACTGGTTTTAGAGTGGTTAGGACGTTGTAAGGCTTACTCATCTCGTTCAAACTAATTTTATTAAGAATGAAAAACTATGGTTTAAGCCAAAATCTTAGGTTAGGCTTGTTAGGATTTGTGATGGGAATGATCGCGATCGCGCTCTTTGCCTATTCATCCCCAGCAAACAATATCAGTCATTTAGAGACAAGCCGTAATTTACCCGATCTCAGTGGTTTAGTCTGGTTAAAAGAAGACAGCTTTTTAGCCGTTCATGATAGTAAAAGTTTAGATCCCCATCAGCCCAGAGTTAGCCTTATTACCTTGCCCCAATCCTCAAAAGGTCTGGAATGGCAAACCCTGACAATTAACTGGGAATCCGTTGGGGGAATTGCAATGGATTTGGAAAGTATTACCTCCATTCCCGACACTAATTTATTCATCCTAGCCGAAAGTAGCAATTATCAAAAACATCGGGGTCGTTTATTTTTAATGAAGTTTGAAAACGCAAACTTAAAACCGATCGCCATTACAAATTGGCCCCAAAGTATTATTAATATAGAAGCGATCGCCACCACAAAATTAAATAATCAATTCTATTTCTTCTATGCAGAAAGAGGAGCCGATCAACCGAGTACCAATATTTGCTGGACAACTCTTTCGTTAGAACCCTTTGAAATGGGAAAATGCCATCCAACCCAATTTAGGACACTCGATCCAACTCCCCATATTCGCCAGATTTCTGACCTCGCGATCACTGCTTCGGGAAATATTTATATTGCTTCAGCCTTTGATCCCAATCAAGACAATGGCCCCTTTAAAAGTTCTGTTTGGAAAATTGGCAAAGTTGAATTAGACCAGACTAATTTACCTCAGATAAACCTGGTTCCAGAAAATCACGCGATCGCGGAAATTGATGGATTCAAAGTCGAAAGTTTAGCCCTGCGTCCGAGCCAAAACAAAGAACCAGAAATTTTTATTGGAACAGATGACGAAAACTATGGCGGCGCGATCCGTTTATTGCCGCCTGTTGATATCATTCGTTAGACTAAGAATGATTAAAATTCACGAACAGAGGGCTTGCCGTCAATAATTTCACCGACTAACACTAAATCTGTCACGCCGACAAACAATCCATTCTCTAAAACCCCTGGTAAATTATTAATCGTTTTTTCTAATTCAGCAGGGTTCGCGATCGCCTCAAACTTGACATCAATCACCAAATTTCCCTGATCCGTCACAACGGGGCCTGCTTTTCTGATACCCATCCGTAATTCGGGTTTGCCACCTAATTTTATTAAAGCTCGCATCACAGGATGAACCGCCATCGGAATAACTTCAACGGGCAATAAAAAAGTTGACCCTAATTTTTCAACTAATTTACCGCTATCCACTACCACCAAAAAGAAATCAGCCAAGGCATCCACAATCTTTTCACGAGTATGGGCCGCCCCGCCTCCCTTGATCAGATTTTTCTGGGGATCAACCTCATCGGCCCCATCGATCGCGATATCAATATGATCAATGACATCCAGCGTCGTCAAAGGAATACCGTACTCACGGGCCAAAACTTCCGCCTGAAAGGAAGTCGGAACTCCCACAACATTGCTTAATTCACCCTTTTGTAGTCGCTCACCGATGTATTGCAGCGCAAAAGCCGTTGTAGAACCCGTTCCTAATCCGACGATAGAATTAGATTGCACCCGATTAGCGGCAGCTTTACCCACTTCCTGCTTCATCAATACAACTGGATCAGTTATTTCCGTCATTTTTTAACCTCATTGTTTTAACTGTTTTGTTCATAATATGTCTCACTAATCTCCCAACGCCGTTCACTCAGGGAAAGACTAGCGCAACAAAAAAGACCAGATACTTCATTAATTCTGGTTAATGTTTACCATCAACTTTTTTCTAGGATTGGTTAGAGCAATATAAATAACTCAACACCTAGCTATTGGCAGCGGCTAACATTTCTTTGAGTTGGGCCAATTGATCAGCCCAACGCGGATCGGGTTGAATTCCGTCATTGGAACCGTTATTGCTCGTCGTTGTTTGAGTGCGTCCACCTCGTTTTTTGCTAGATTTTTTAGCCCCACCTGTTTTAACGGGAGCCGAAACCGTGATTTCTGGGGATTCTGCGATCGCGTTTTCACCGTCTCCTTCACCACCCTCTTTTTCTTCACCCTTAGCACGAGGAAGAGCTTTTTCAATTTTGAGGGGGCTATCCATAAAGGACTGACCATTGTATTTTTCAATAAATTCATCAGCCGCTTCATCGGTGGAAACGGTCACAAAGGCAAAGCCCCGACATTTTCCTGTTTTGCGGTCTTTGATCACCTTGGTTGAAACAACCGCATTAGCCTCTGCAAAAATCTCTTGCAATGCTTCCCGTTCAATGGGTTCCTTGGGCAAGTTGCCGACATATAAGCGAATGGACATAATCTTAGATACCTCCAAAGATATTAAAAATGAGTAAAAAACTTGATGAAATCAATTCAAAGGAAATTCCTGCCCACAGAAAAAGAAGGGCTAAGCCAGCATTTACCTCGCCTAGACGCACTTCTTGCTTTCCCCAAGGGTCACGATTTTTAGTGATAGCGGCTCTTGCCGTCAAAATACACATTCCTCTAACAATACAAATTAGGGAGAATCAGTTTTAGCTCAGACTTGGACTCTCTATCCTCCCTGCCTAAAATAACTCTACTATCTTGATGCCTTATTAGATTATTACAGATGGTTTATCCCATTCGTCAAATTATTGGTAGAAATTTCTAAATTTTTATTCCACACCAGGATAAATGAGTATATTTACTCAGGCGTTTTGTTCGTCTTGAGCATTTTTTCTTAAAGAGACTTGTTAAAACAGATGCCATGTGCATCTTTGCTCAACAGGAATCCGAGGAAGGAACCCTTGAGCGGGGAACCAGTCTCTCCACCAAAGAGTCTGAAATCACAAACAAGGTAAGTTGTCAATTTTTTGTCATAATGTGTTACATTTATTTTACGTTCAAGTAAGGAGACTATTTAAATGGAATCTACTTCGTTTGATCTGACCTTGGAGCAACAATTTGAAATTCGACAAATGCAGGATGCCGTCCTGGGAATGAGTCGGGAACAGGCCCTTGAGCTTTTGTTGCAGGCTTCTCGTCTGTTGATGATCAAAACCAATGTGATGCGAAATTTAATGACCCAATGTCCTTTAGAGCCATTAATGTAAGGAGAGACCCCCATGATGAATGCAAAATCGTTTGAATTGTCCCTGGAGCAGCAGTTTCAGCTCCAATGTTTACAGCAAGAGTTTCACGACTTGGATCACGATGCAGTTATCGGTCATTTATTGGATGCTATGCAACAGTTGATGGTACGCGATAATTTAATCCGCGACTTAATGAGAAAGGCACCCATTTAATGAATACCAAAAGAATGCGGACTATCTCCATCTCCTGTCAAGCTTCTTAATCAGTTAGTGTCGAACAGAAGAGTGACAGGGGGTGCAGGGGTACCGCCATTTCTCTTAGTTTTTTTCTGGGTTGAGAAGAATTAATCACCCTTATGTTGAAAATATGTTAAAAATGCGATCGCGAATCAGTAAAGATGGAAATAGGTTCGTCTTGGGGAGTATATATAATAGAAAGAGAGTTATTATGGGTTTTTTAAGGTTATGTTTCAAAACTGTCTCATCTGTACAGATTTTAATGATGGATTGCAGCGTTTAGTCAATTTTATCCCCGATTTGGCCCAAGGGGGTTTTAAACGCATTATCTTTTTACATACCGTCTCTGTTTGGGAAGATGAAAGGGTTGCCAGCGTCGATGAAAAAAGAGTGATTGAAGCCGAAAGGTATTTTGCATCTATCCTTAAAGACATTCCTGATGGTGTTGAAGTAAAAACTGAAGTTACCACTGTGCGCTATCTAGACACCATTTTAGAACTGGTTAAGACCTATGCGATCGATGTAATCTTCTTGGGAACGCCTGTAAGAAGTAATTTAGAAGCAAAATTTCTGGGTAGTCATACCTTGGAATTGTCTAAGGCAACCAAAATTCCCTTAATGATTCTACGTCCCCAGCTTATTTCTACCTATACCAATGAGGAATTATCCCTCCGTTGTCAACATCTATTTCGTTATCTATTGATTCCCTACGATGATAGTCCTGCCTCAAAATATTTAGTGCAACAAATCAAGGAATACGCTTTAAATCGGCCTGAAAGTGCATTTCAAGAATGCTTGTTGATTTGGGTGGTGGATGACGGTGGCAGAAATGTGGAACTTACCCAATATCATTTGGAAAAGGCTCAAAGAAAGTTAGATGAGGTTAAACAAGAGTTAGAAAAACTCAGTATTTCGGTTCATACTCAAGTTTGTCAGGGTAACCCGATCAGTGAAGTCTTAAAAGTTGCTGTTGATTGTGATATCTCTGCGATCGCCACCTCTAACTATCGCGGGAATTTCTTAGAGTGGACAGTCTCTAGTACCGCAGAAAATCTGTTAGAGCGGAGTTGGTTTCCCATGCTATTGTTTTCCGCCAAGTCCTAAATATGGCTCAGTTTTCCTACCCAATTTTTTCAATTGATTTCGGTTAGCGGCGCAAATGAGCCGTATTCCTTCCCATGATCGGCCCTCTTCTAGGGCGACTAGTTAAATTTCGTTTAACGGTTGTCGGTAATTTTGTTTTTTGTGAGTCTAGGGGAGAATTGCTCAAATTTTCGACTGGTTTGATCACCAAGCCCGAAAGGCCCCCACAAATCAGAGGAAAAGTGGGATTAAAACCGACATTTAATAAACTGTCCATAAAGAAAAGAACTAAGCTGACGGACAGAGCCGCCGCAGGCCCCACCTTGGGATTGAGCCAAGTTTTCGCGGGATAACGAAAAACAGCAAATATAAAAACAGGATTCAGGAGAGCCAAGGTAAAAGTGACTAGGCCATAGATACCATTAACGCCAAAAACAATAATCCAATAACTATCTGTTACCGAAACATCAACTAATTCCCCGCTCCAATCGTAATCATAAACACGATTTCGCCCAAATCCGCCCCAACCAAACAGGGGTTTTTCTTGGGCTTTGGCTCTTAATAGTTCCTCATTTTCAAAACGAAATTGTAGTGATTCGGCTCTTTCGGGGCTATAATTTTTCGCTATCCAATCTGATACTTCCGCTCCGCTAAAAGTACCGATTACCCCTAAATAAAGATAATAAACACACAAGAACATCAAGAGTAGTAGAGGAAAATTCAATCTAGTCCATTTAGAACCAAAAAGGATCACTAAGACATAAATAAGATAGCCAT
>JBEIFD010000072.1:0-10235 GCA_040382535.1 Merismopediaceae cyanobacterium | reverse complement strand
TCAATAGAATTAAGCATGATCCGTTGGTGAAATGATTTTGATTCAGAATATTTATATTATAAACGTAACTCACTAAATTGATTGTGATTTACTGTAATTATCTGAATTTTTGCGATATTTATGAATGCGATCGCCACCGTCCTGTTGATTAAATTTTAAAACCGCGATCGCTTTTTGTGGGGATGAGTGTGATCGTTTTTGGAAGGTGAAGGGGAAAATGGCGATCGCTATAACCCGGCTATTTTTGTTAAAATGCTTCTATCTAACCCTAACTTTTAACCACTAAAAAACCGATGAGACAAGTCATTACCTATAAAGATGAAGATGGCTACTGGATTGCTGAATGTCCAAGCCTGAAAGGATGCGTTAGTCAGGGGGAAACAAAAGAAATAGTACTCATGAATATTAAAGAAGCCATTTTTGGCTACATTGCCGCCTTAGAAGAAGATGGTTTACCGATTCCAGAAGAAACTTTTGAAACTTTTCTGGTTGTTGTATGAGTAAACTTCGCACTATTTCAGGCAAAAACTGTGTAAAAGCTCTACAAAAGGTTGGCTTTTATCTCAAACGAAGAGAAAGTAGCCACGTTATTTTAAGGAGAGATAACCCCTTTGCTCAGGTCGTTGTACCAGATCATCAAGAATTGGCGAAAGGAACCCTACGCGCTATTCTTCGAGATGTTGATTTAAGTGTAGAAGAATTTATCCGATTACTATAGGGCGATTCCTTTTTATCTTTGTTATTCAAGGGTAAGGGGCGATTGTTTGTTACCGTCATAATGCGATCGCTGTTTGTTGATTAAACTAACAGTGCGATCATTTGGGCTGTTGAAAGTGCGATCGCTTTTTATTGAGTTTAGGAGGCGATTAAGGTAATGGTATATCCAACTGACGACAAATTCTAAGAGCAGTAAAGTCAACAATCTCTCTATGACGAGGAATTGCTGTACGACGACCGTTAAGAGGATTTTCCCAAACAGAATGTTCGCTTCCTTCTCTTAACAAATAACAGCCATTCTGACTAAGGTGACGTAACAAATCTCGACGTTTCATTAAGCCACCAAACTAGGAATAACTTGAACATGATTTGCTGCTGAGAAAATCAAATAAATTGGTTCCTCTAAATCCGCTTCGGGTTCCGTTAATTGTTCATTCGGCAACGGTAAAGATTCTCCCTTAGATAAATAAACCTCTGCCATATCAACTAAAGAACTTGCCAACGAGCGACGTACTATAGATAAATCCTCTCCCCAAGAAATCGCTCCAGGAAAGTCTAATACTTCCCCATGAACTCCCTTATCTAAAAATTTATACATTGCCTTATAGGTAAGCATAATTTATGTATCCTAGAGCAAGAAACAACTCTCCTATTATAGAACACAGGCAATCGTGATGGCTTTTTTTTGAGATGAGAGGCGATCGCCACCGTCCTGTCGATTAAATTTTAAAACCGCGATTATGTCTTACTGTTATCATAGAAAGCGATCGCTTAGAAGACATCTTGAAATAGCTACTTGATGTGGCTAGATTTAGGAAGATGCTATGATCCAAACTAGATAGCCGCACCAGATTTTTAATATGTCTCTTGTTGAACTCCTGCCAACCGTTAGTCAACTAAACCATCAAGATAAGCTCAGACTTATTCACTTTCTTTTGCTTGCAGTAGCTAAAGAAGAAGGATGTAGCCTAGATACCGCAAGTAATGAGCATCATGAAAATACACTAATGAAGCAACTAACAGTTACTGATGCGGTTGTATGGTCGCCTCAAGCAGATCGTGAAGCTGTTCAAGCCTTGTCACAGCTTTTGGTAGAGGCACAGGGAGCAGCAAATGCTTAACGGTCATCGCTTTTTATTTACAGAACGAACTGACAGTTCTGGTCGCTCTAGCACCTTGCCATACTTGCCGCTAATCTTGATTAATGGAAAACGTTCAATAGAAGTTATAGCTTTATTGGATACGGGAGCTAGTATCAATGTTTTACCTTACGAAATTGGATTACAGTTAGGAGCAGTCTGGAAAAATCAAACTGTTCAAATTCCCTTGAGTGGAAACCTTGCTCATAATCAATCACGAGGTTTGGTTTTGACTGGGACAGTTACGAATTTTTCACCTGTTTTACTAGCCTTTGCGTGGACTCAATCAACAGATGTACCAGTAATTTTAGGTCACATGAACTTTTTTGCAGAATTTAATGTATGTTTTTATCGACATGAATTAGCTTTTGAGGTTTGTCCAATACAAAAATAAAGTTTTGCCCTCCAATCCTTAGCCGAACTACACAGCTACGCCTTAAGCGCGATCGCCGCCATCTTAATTAAAGTTTAAAACTGCGATCATTTTAGCTTTTGAAAATGCGATCTTTGTTATCTTGTTGATTAAGTGTGATCGCCATTATTCTGTGGATTAAACCTTAAAACTGCGATCGCTTTGAGAGAGTTAATTTTTTGGGAATATGGCTGAAAGTTTCCCTAAAGTTTATACAAATTTAGGGGGATTAATAAAAGTAGTTTCTTTGCTGAAAACGTCCTAAATTGTTCCCTTAAACAAACCCTGGGGTCGCACCAATAAAATGACAATCATAATCAGGAGAGCGACTCCTACTTTGTAATCGGGGCCAAACCAAGGCACACTCAATTCCTGCACAATGCCGATGATTAAGCCTCCCGCGATCGCGCCGTAGGGATTACCGATACCACCGAGAATAACGGAGGAAAACATGGGCAAAATCAAAAACCAGCCCATATTCGGTTTAATCGTGGTAATGAGTCCATACATCGAGCCGCCCATTGCCGTCAAAACTGCCGTAATCACCCAAGTCCAAATCACCACCCATTCCACATTAATTCCTGAAACCCTGGCTAAATCAATATTGTCTGCCACTGCTCGCATGGCTTTACCGACTTTGGTTTTTTGCAACAACAAATGCAAGGCAATCATCGCGACAAACGCCAGAACAATTACCACCAATCGATTATATTCCAGTCTTAATCCCAAAATTTCTTGAGCCGTTACCACAGGAAGATCGTAATTTTGGTTATTGCCACCCCATACGAATAAAACCCCGTTTCTCAAAAATAGGGCCAGCCCAATGGAGATAATAATCAACGTAGTAGAAGTCGCTCGGCGATCGCGCATCGGCTTCCAGAGTAACCATTCTGAGATCAGCATGACAATAATCGTACCGACTGCACCAACTCCCATCGATAACCAAATATTCACCCCATTGGTATTCGCAAGCCAGGTAAAATAGGCTCCCAGGGTCATAAAATCACCATGAGCAAAGTTAGACAGTCGCAAAATGCCACAGGTTAAAGTTAGTCCGACTGCGGCCAAAGCAATAATGCTACCCAGGGCAATTCCATTAAAAAGTAGTTGAGCTGTTTCCATTCCGTCTCAATTGGCGATGAATACTGGTTGCTTTCTCAAAATACACCGAATCGAACAAATTGCAGCATAAGAATTAAGAATTAACAGTTATCACTCGACGAATACAAAATGTTATTCTAGTAAGACTATGGGTAATGAAAACGACACAATCAAAATAATTAGCGACAACCGCCAGGCGCGTCATCTCTACGAAATCCTCGAAACCTACGAAGTGGGAATAGAACTCAAGGGAACAGAGGTGAAATCAATTCGGGCGGGCCAGGTCAACCTCCGTGATGGTTATGTTTTGTTGCGGCGGAGTGAGGCCTGGTTAATTAACGTTCATATTTCTCCCTACGAGGCGAGTGGTCAGTATTTTAATCACGATCCCCGCAGAACTCGTAAACTGTTGTTGCATAGTCGGGAAATTCGTAAATTAATTGGACAGGTTGAACAAAAAGGGTTAACCCTCGTTCCGCTCAAAATGTATATGAAAGGCAGTTGGGTTAAGCTCACGATTGGTTTGGGTAAGGGTAAAAAACTCCACGATAAACGGGATGATATCAAGCGTCGGGATGATAACCGCGATATTGCCAGAGCCATGAAACGGGACTACGATTGATCATTTTCGCCCTCTAATTCTCCAATTTTTGGAAAAAAGTCAGTATTTCCTAATAAATTATGACAATGGCTGATTAGCTACAGTTTAATTTGATCTTTTTAGAGAAAATAAGGACTTAGGTTTTTTAGTGTCTCCAAAAAATCCGATGAAACCCCGTATTATTATTTGTGGCTTAGGGAAGACGGGCTATAAAATTTTTAGTTTACTCAAACAACAGGGAGCGGCGGTCACTGGGATCTCTGATAGACCTCTTCCAGGGATTAATAGTGACAAGATTATTCTGGGAGAGTTGCGATCGCCGAGTAGCCTAATCGCTGCCCAGATCCAAACTGCCCATACCCTCGTTTTGACGACCAGTGATGATGCGCTGAATTTAGCCGTTTTAACCCAGGCTCGCATTCTTAATCCCCGTATTCGCATTATTAATCGCCTGTTTAACCATGCCCTGGGAGAACGACTGGATCATACTCTGCCCGATCATGTGAGCTTGAGTGTTTCGTCCCTAGCGGCTCCAATTTTTTCCTTTGCGGCCTTGGGCAATAAGGCGATCGGGCAATTGCGGCTCTTTAATAAAACCTGGGCCATTCAGGAAGTCATTATCGATGAAGCTCATCCTTGGCTGGGGTTGAAATTAGGGGAACTTTGGGATGATCCGAGTCGAATGCTGATTTATTATCTGCCTGCCTATGAAGAAATGGATCTGATTACGGCGGTGGTCAATAATCAATCGATCGTTAAGGGCGATCATCTTATTGTGGGGGTAAAGCCCGAAATTCGCAAAAAAACTCGTTCTCTAGAGAAAAAATTGTCTAAAGCGATTATTAATCTACGGCAATATCAACACTATGTCCGACCTGTGCTGTGGGTTTCTCTTTGTTTGTTATTGATGATTAGCACGGCTACCCTGACCTACGTTTCGATTAATCCCAAAGTTTCGATAGTGGACTCGCTCTATTTTTCTGTCGGAATGATTACGGGGGCGGGAGGAAAGGAAGAAGTTGCTGAAAAATCCCCTGATGCGATTAAGGTTTTCACGGCTATTTCTATGATTGCGGGGGCAGGTGTGATTGGGATTTGTTATGCCCTGCTCAATGATTTTATTTTGGGGAGTCGTTTTAAGCAATTTCTCGATGCGGCGAAGGTTACCACTAGTCATCATTATATTGTCTGTGGGTTGGGTTCCATTGGTATGGCGATTGTGCAAGAGTTACAGGGTCAGGGTCATGAGGTGGTGGTGATTGAGTCCGATCCGAATAATCGTTTTTTGCATTCGGCGCGATCGCTGGGAGTTCCGATTATTGCCGCCGATGCTAGGGTAGAAGCGAGTTTAAAAGCGGCCAATATCACCAAAGCAGAGTCGATCATTGTCGTCACCAGTAGCGATATGGGAAATCTAGAAGTTGCCCTCACTGCTAAGGCGATCGCGCCCAAAATTAGAGTGATTCTGCGGACTCAGGATGCCCAATTTGGCCAATCGGTACAAGAAGTTTTTGATTTTGATGTGGTCTTGTGTCCCTCAGATCTGGCGACCTATTCCTTTGCGGCGGCGGCCCTGGGCGGAAAAATTTTAGGCAATGGTATGACTGATGATTTGCTTTGGGTAGCTCTAGCGACCTTGATTACCCCCAATCATCCCTTTTGTCATCAAACCGTAAAAGAAGCGGCCATGAATTCGGATTTTGTTCCCCTTTATCTAGAGCGGGGTGAACAGACGATCCATAGTTGGGAATTGCTAGAAATCACCCTAACTGAAGGAGACGCGCTCTATTTGACCATGCCCGCCACGAAACTCTATCAATTATGGCGCACCGCAACCCCGACCTTTGGGGAGTCTTCTCTCTCTGAGTTTTTGGCCACTTAGGAAACTTAAATGCCAAAAAGGTTACATCTTTAAATAATTCGTTGATAACTTGTTTTGGGTCAAGGTATGACCAGACTTCCGCGATCGCGAAGCGGCACTGAGTGATCGCATCAGACATAATCAACGAAAAATTTACAGCAAAAAATTTCACAAGCTATAATAGTCAAAGTATGCTATGCAATTAACCAATGGATTCTGACATCCTTTCACGAGAAAAGATAACCGTGGTCACTCAAACTCCCCAACTCAAAAGTTTTGTATCGGCTCCAGCAGGTACTGACTTGTCCGAATTATTAAAAACTTTGGATGAAAATAATATTCACATTCTTGATCCCAACGGTTTTGCGCCAGGTGCGATCAAAATGACAGACAAAATTATTGACGGGCTAAATCATGCAGATTTAATGGTAGCAGTTTTAGGAACAGCCAATTCCAGTGGAAATGTTTTATTTGAATTAGGTTGCGCTTCAGCTTTAGGGAAAAAATCGTTAGTTATCGTTCCAGAAGATTACGAAATTCCTAGTGATATTCGCAGTTTAGTTCATATTCGTACAACTCCGAATAACCGAGAAGCAATCAATTTTGCCCTAGAACAAATTTTAAATGCTCCTGATTCAGTAGATAACCAACAAAGGGATTTGACAGATTTAAGCGAGAAAAGCAAGCCACTGGGAACTGTTGCCAACAATCTACTAAAACAATTCTACGCATTACCAAATAATTCAATGGAGCGGGAGATAATCGCTCTGGTGATAGAGATATTAAGGGCTAGTGGATTGTCTTTTAAAAGTGATCAAAGATATCCCTCTGCAAAATATATTCGTCCTGATTTAGTGGTATGGATAGACGAGTTAGAACCCTATTTTGGCAATCCTATTTTAATCGAAGTGAAGGAACGCATAATTTCTAATGAAGATGCCAACAAAACAATCCAGCAAGTTTTGAACTATCTATCGGTAACTCACCTTAAATTAGTAATTGTTTTGGCAACTGAAATATCTCCATCTGCATTGGAAATTATAGCGTCAGAACCTGATTTATACTTTTTTGAACTACCACAGATTCTAGATCGTCTTCAAAATGAAAGTTTTAGCCAAATTATTGTTAAAGAGCGTAATGCTAGGGTTCATGGCCGCTTAGACTAATGCTAGAATTTTCAACTGAGATTATCAAACAATGCTTTGAATCGAGTGATCATTCCCAATCAACCTATGAGAAAGGCCGTTCACTGGAGGACTTAACCTGCTATCTTTTTGAACAAGTTCCAGGAGTCTGTATTAGTAAGCGAAACAAATTAAACACCTTTAAATCGGAAGAGATTGATGTTGCTTTTTGGAATCGCCCCAACGAGAATGGATTTTATTTTCTTCCCAATATTATTTTAGTAGAGTGCAAAAACTGGTCAAATTCTGTTGGGAGTGAAGAAGTTAGTTGGTTTGACTCCAAATTAAAAAGAAGAGGACAATCTTTCGGCATTTTAATTGCCGCTAACGGCATAACGGGAAATCCCGAAAAAGTAGAAGCGGCCCATGAAATTATTCGCCTGGCTCTCAGTGAAGGAAGACAACTTGTTGTTATCACTCGTGCTGAGATTGAAAACCTGCGATGGGTAGAGGATTTAATAAAATTAATTCAGGAAAAATTATGTGAACTTGTGGTATCTGGAACCTTATTCTTATGATTATCCCTAATATGATCTCGAAAGTCTCATCGTACATTGACCCAGGATAAGCTATCAACGAATTATTTACAAGTGGAAAAGATCTAAAAAGGAAAGGGGTTTTTCGTTTGTAGAAGTTGGGTAAATTCTTCCGAAGTAATGGGTTCACTAAAAAAGTATCCCTGAATTTCATCACAATTATTTTCATGGACAAAGGTTAATTCCTCAGTGGTTTCGACTCCTTCTGCTACAACTCTTAAATTCAGTTGATGGGCCATGGTGATAATTGCCTGGGCGATCGCGGCGTTTTTAGGATTTTGGTCAATTTTCCGAATAAAACACTGATCAATTTTGAGAATATCAAAGGGAAATTGTTGTAAATAACTCAAGGAAGAATAACCTGTACCAAAGTCATCCATTGCAACTTTGATGCCTACGGATTTCAATTGATGTAATTGCTCAATCGAGCGGGGAATATCATCTACTAAAGTACTTTCTGTAAGTTCTAGTTCAATTTTATTGGGATCAATTTGATGTCGTTGAAATAAGTCTGTTAACCATTCACTCAAATTTATCTGATTAAATTGACGAGCCGAGAGATTCACCGCAATACGGATAGAATCTAAGCCCAATTTGTGCCAGCTTTTCAATTGTTCACAGGAGTTTTCTAAAACCCATTCTCCAATTCCCTGAATTAAACCCGTCGCTTCAGCAATGGGGATAAAGATATAGGGAGAAATACGGCCTTTTTCGGGATGATCCCAACGAACCAGAGCCTCGGCACAAACAATTTGTCGAGTATGGGCATTAATTTGAGGTTGATAATAAACAACAAACTCATTTCTTTCTAGGGCATGGCGTAGATCGCGCTCCAAATCCAATACATTGACAGACGTATTTTTTTCCAAACTGGGATGATAAAATTGGTATAAATTTCCCCCCTGATTTTTAATAGAATCCTTCGCTTTTCTGGCACATTGTAATAACTGGTCTAAATTAGCACCATGAAGGGGATAGAGAGCAATTCCCAGAATAATGGGACAAATAATTTCTTGGGTGTGGGTAAAAAAGGGAGACGAAAAACCATCAACTAGAATTTTTGAAAACTGGATACTATTATCTTTTAGGCTGTTAACGGAAGGATTTGAGGGGAGATTAGACAGTTGCGAAGGGGTTAAAACAATCACAAATTCGTTACTATTTAGGCGAGTAATTGCCCCTGGCTGGCCGACAGTCGCTTGAATCCGATCAACCGCTTCTTTTAATAACTGATTTCCACCTTCATAGCCGAGATGATCATTAATCCGTGAAAAACGCTCAAAACTCAAAATGATTAAACATATTCCGCAAAAATCTTTTGAATTTTCCGACAAAGATGGATTTTCTCCGTCAGAGGAAAGATTATTTGATTGATTTTTATGGGGAGCGATCAGACGTTCAAAATTCTCTCGTAGGGATAATTGATTGGGTAAATTAGTTAACAAATCATGGTATAGCAGATGACTAATTTTTTCTTTATTTTCTTCTAATTTTTCTATATATTGTTGATTAATAATTTCTTTTTTCCTAAGCCGAATTTGGATAACTTCTAATAATTCGTCATTGGCAAAGGGTTTAATCAAATAATCATCTGCTCCTAAATTCATGGCATAACGAACATCTTGCCTGGTTCCCTTGGCAGTCAGAAAAATAAAGGGAATCGTCACAGTTTGGGGATTTTTTTGTAAGGCTTGCAGGACACCGTGACCATCGATTTCTGGCATCATGACATCGCAAATGATCAGATCGGGCAAAACTGACTGCGCGATCGCGATTCCTTCTCTTCCATTGACCGCTTCCGCCACGTCAAATTCTTCTAGGATCAACAATTCACTAATTAGCTCTCGAATTGCCGCTTCATCTTCAATAATTAAAATAGTCGTCATTTTGATTGCAAAAGCTCTCGTCAGAGGTCGTTTTGTCGTGATTGGAATCCAGTCGCCTATAGATAATCATTCCCTGTGATCAAACTGAATCTGTAGTCATGTTTATTACGTTTAGTAAAGAGATACTAATGGGTGGAGAATGATAAAACTAACTGGGGGAATTTTTTTGAGAGAATCAATCGGTTGGCGATCGCGACCATAAGAAAAATCAACTAGTTTAGACAAAAATAGACAAAAATCTATCTATTTACTAATCGAAAACCATCCTACCCTATTTTCTCAATCGTAGTCAATATGAGTTCATAAAAGATTATTAAGCCAAGTATAGCGATCCTAAATGAATTGTGAAAACTTCAAGCTCTTTTTACTGATTCCTTATTTCTAACAGAAGTCATGGAGAGAAGCTAATTGATCTTTGAGAAATTAAAAGATTCCATCTTTTGCCTGTTCACATCCCATTTAGGTTGGCTATAATATGGGATTTCCCTGGGTTAGGACAAAAACGCGGTTGAAGACAGAATGTTACAATCTATTGGGTTGTTGCGAACGATTGTGACAGCAAGAACCAGATTTTACCCCAAAAAACTACCAAGACTGGCACTTTACCATGACTCTACAACACAAGCCTGTTCACGTAATCGGAGGTGGCCTAGCAGGAACCGAAGCCGCTTGGCAAGTCGCCCAGGCTGGTGTTCCCGTGATTTTCTCGGAAATGCGTCCTGTCCGTCAGAGTCCCGCCCACCACAGTGAAGAATTAGCTGAATTGGTTTGTAGTAATTCCTTTGGAGCCATGAGCAG
>JBEIFD010000071.1:0-10241 GCA_040382535.1 Merismopediaceae cyanobacterium | reverse complement strand
CCAAAGTGGGGATCCCAAATCGCATGAGCGATCGGACGAATGTTTAACGGATCTTTGATCCACTGCTCGAAGTTTCCCTGCCAAGCAACATGGAAAAGGGTGCCGGAAGTCCAGAGGAAGATGATCGCAATGTGGCCGAAGTGGGAAGCAAAAATCTTTTGGTAAAGATTCTCTTCTGTCATGCCATCATGGGTCTAAAAATCATGGGCTGTTGCTATCCCATACCAAATGCGCCGAGTGGTGGGGTCTTGGGCAAGATCCTGGCTAAATTTAGGAAATTTAGTTGCCATAGCTTTTTCGGAAATTCTCCTCTTTAAGCAAGCAAAATGAGGCTAGGCTCATTTTCGGTTATTTTAAACCGACTGCAACAGAAGGGTTACAGTGACGGGGAAAGTAAATACGGATGTTAAACCGTTTTTGAGTGATTTGGAGAGCTTGGTTTCAGGGATAAAAAATCAAGATTTTAAAGTACTCGATCCCTAACCCTAAAACCGAAGTCCCAGAAAAGTCTAGCCAATAGATAGACTGCGAGCAAGGAAGAATGCCCAAGTAGTAACAATTCCTCCTAACAAGTAGTGGGCAACCCCAACAGCACGACCTTGGATAATACTCAAAGCACGAGGTTGGATAGCGGGAGCCACATTTAACTTGTTGTGCGCCCAAACGATTGACTCAATCAATTCTTGCCAATAACCGCGTCCACTAAAGAGGAACATCAGGCTAAACGCAAAGACGAAGTGACCAGCTAGGAACATAATTCCATAGGCTGATAGAGCCGAACCGTAGGAATTAATAACGTTAGCAGCCTGCGCCCAGAGAAAATCACGCAACCAGCCGTTAATCGTAATTGCACTTTGAGCAAAGTTACCGAGGGTTACATGGGTAACACTGCCATCTGGTGCGACCGTTCCCCAAACATCGGACTGCATCTTCCAACTAAAGTGGAAAATTACAATCGAGAGGGAATTGTACATCCAGAACAATCCAAGGAAGACATGATCCCAACCAGATACTTGGCAGGTACCACCCCGTCCAGGCCCATCGCAAGGGAAACGGAAGCCCAAATTCGCTTTATCGGGAATTAACCGAGAGCTACGGGCATACAGAACCCCTTTGAGGAGGATTAAAGCTGTAACGTGAATCGTAAAGGCATGGATATGGTGAACCATGAAGTCCGCCGTACCAAGGGTAATAGGCATCATTGCCACTTTTCCTGCGACCGCGACTGTTGCGCCACCAAAGGCATAACTTGCAGTTGCAATGGCATGGGGAGCCGTACTACCAGGAGCTAAGGTATGAATATTCTGTACCCACTGAGCAAAGATGGGTTGCAATTGAATCGCCGTGTCCGAGAACATATCCTGGGGACGACCCAAAGCGCGCATCGTGTCATTGTGGATATAGAGTCCGAAGCTATGGAAGCCAAGGAAAATACAGACCCAATTGAGATGGGAAATAATAGCATCGCGGTGACGTAGCATCCGATCCAAGAGGTTATTCACGTTCTTGGCAGGATCATAATCCCGCACCATAAAGATGGCCGCATGGGCACCAGCTCCTACGATGAGGAAACCGCCAATCCAGGTATGGTGGGTAAAGAGCGATAACTGGGTTGCGTAGTCGATCGCCTGATAGGGATAGGGAGGCATCGCGTACATATGATGAGCCACGATGATCGTCAAAGAACCTAACAAAGCTAAGTTGATCGCTAGTTGCGCGTGCCAAGAAGTCGTCAAGATTTCATAAAGACCCTTATGACCTTCGCCAGTGAAGGGGCCTTTGTGAGCCTCTAGGATTTCTTTCATGCTGTGACCGATGCCCCAGTTCGTGCGGTACATATGACCCGCAATGATAAAGAGGACTGCGATCGCTAGGTGATGATGGGCCACATCGCTTAACCAAAGACTGCCAGTAACAGGATTTAAACCGCCTTTAAAAGTTAGGAAGTCAGAATAAACTCCCCAATTCAGGGTAAAGAATGGTGTTAAACCTTGAGCAAAGCTGGGGAAGAATTCGGCCATCTTACCTGCGTCCATAAAATATTCATGGGGCAAAGGGATGTCCTTGGGGGCAACACCAGCATCTAACAGTTTATTAACGGGTAATGAAACGTGGATCAAATGACCTGTCCAGCCAAGAGAGCCTAGCCCTAGTAAACCAGCCAAGTGATGATTCATCATCGACTCCACATTTTGGAACCATTCCAATTTGGGAGCTTTGACATGGTAGTGGAACCAGCCAGCAAACAGCATGAGGGCAGCCATGACCAAACCGCCGATCGCGGTACAGTAAAGCTGATAGCTGTCGGTGAAGCCAGCGGCTCGCCAGAGATAAAACAATCCAGAAGTGATCTGAATACCGTGGAAGCCTCCCCCCATATCGCCATTCAAAATGCCTTGACCAACGATTGGCCAAACCACCTGAGCACTAGGCTTAATGTGAGTAGGATCGGCTAACCATCCTTCATAATTAGAAAATTTCGCACCGTGGAAATACATTCCACTCAACCAGACGAAAACGACAGCGAGGTGTCCAAAATGGGCACTGAAGATCTTCCGAGAAACATCTTCCAGGTCGCTTGTCTGGCTATCAAAATCATGGGCATCAGCATGAAGGTTCCAAATCCAAGTGGTGGTTTTGGGACCTTTAGCGAGGGTACGGTCGAAGTGTCCAGGCTTGCCCCATTTCTCGAAGGAAGTTGGGACAGGATTGGTATCAACCGTAACTTTTACTTTCGTCTCTCTTTCGGGAGGACTAATTGTCATGAGGGCACTCCTCTCTCGACAATGAACTTCAAGGGTTTCCTATTGTAAATAGTGTAGTAGAGGAAGGGCAAAAATGGAATCATTTTACTTTCCTTAACATAATACTTAATTTGCCTATTTTTCGGATTTGAGGCATAAGCATTAACTGTTGATGATAGGCCTTCTCTCTCTTCCTGATCAACATACTTAACAATAATTAAAACTTGACCAATGCATTATCCTGTCTGGATTGCAAGTCTAAGCAAATGCGGAAAAAGTCAAGTCCAATCGATCATTCTTTACAAAAAGTAACAAAAGACTTGTTGACCCCTTGCTGATCAGGACAGATTTTGGGGATAGTTCATTAAAACGATAGAAAGTCATCAATGTTGAGGATAAAATATTGTATTTTTATAATCCCTAGAATAGTTAAGAAATGTTACGAAGATGAATATGCTGTGCAAAATAGTGACGTTTTTCCTGAGATGTTCGATTTCGGTCGATTATCGGTAAGATCGTTTAGGGGACATATTATCGGCTCCGATCCAAGATCATGATCTTGGCAGTAGATCAGGCGATATAGCGGTAATCGCATGAGTGAGGTGTATTGGAGTCTTTTACAGTAAGCCTTTCGAGAATTTTATTGCCCCTCACACGACTGAATACCGCTATATGTCCTTTAATTACTCAGGAAAGAGGAGACAATATGATGTTTGCTATTTGGCCACGATCGCAAAAAAGGGATGGGCGATCGCGCAATACTTACTCAGCTTGGGGATGGCTATTGATTCTGTTATTGAGTTGGCCATTAATGGGCTGTGCGGATCGGTTGGTTGCTTCCTCTCCACAGAGTCTGACAAAAATCTCTGAACCAGTGGCGATCGGGAAATTAGCCGAAGTGCCGCCTCCTCTCCTCATCCAAGAATTGCGGCGTAGTTTAGACCAGTATCAACCCCAGATTAAGATTCTGAGTCCCCAACCCGAACAAGTGTTAGAGGATACGACAGTTGTTGTCAAACTCAAGATACAGGACTTGCCAATTTTCCAAAATGCTGATTTGGAGATGGGGCCACATATTCATTTAATCCTTGACAACCAACCCTATCAGGCAATTTATAACCCAGATGAGCCGATTATTCTTAAGGATTTAACGGCGGGAACCCATACTCTGCGAGTTTTTCCCGTGCGTCCTTGGCATGAAAGCTTTAAAAATGACGGAGCCTTTGCCCAAACAACTTTTCATGTTTTGACTAAGACCGAAGATAATCGTCCCGATCCCGCCCTTCCTCTCCTGACCTACAGTCGTCCCAAGGGAACCTATGGAGCCGAACCCATTTTGTTAGATTTCTATTTAACAAATGCTCCTCTCCATGTGATTGCTCAGGAAAATACAGAAGATGCGATCGCCGATTGGCGGATTCGAGTCACCATCAACAATGAAAGTTTTCTGCTAGACAACTGGCAATCTATTTATTTAACTGGGTTTGAAAAGGGACAAAATTGGGTAAAGTTGGAATTCATTGATGAACAAGGCAACCTAGTTCAAAACGCCTTCAACAATACCGTAAGAGTGATTGACTACGCTCCCAATGGTCAGGACACCTTATCCCAATTAGTCAGGGGAGAATTATCCCTAGAAACCGCTAAAAGTATTATTAATCCTAATATTTCAGTCCCCAAAAACCTAGAACTTCTCCCAAGCACTCTGCCATTAGTAGAAAAAGAGCCAGTTTCTATCCCAAATCCTACTAAAGCACCAGAAGAATCTCCCACTTCAGAGGAAATCCCTCCTGTTGCTACCGAATCCGAAGAGTCAGAAATAGAAGTTTCCCCGACTTCAGAGTCTTCTTCTACTGATTCCAGTATTCCAGAGCCATTGATTAGTCCCGTACCAGAGAACATTCTCTCTAATAGTTCTATTGAAAATGAAAATTCATCCTCAATGACAAAACCGACAGAAGCCCTAGAAGCAACCAGTCCTTCAGAGATCGACTCGACTTCCATTAATTCTTTACAAACCGACCTAAGTCATGGGAATGAAATCTCTGCTGACCCTGAAAAAACAACTCATAATCCGTGATTAAACTGTTGTGCTAGACTTAGGGCTTAGCTATTAAGTAAATGACTTATTGATTTACTCAAATTAGCCTACGACCGTTTAAAGTTAGTAAATTCTTGCGTATCGGGTAAAAAGAGTAATCTTTGGAGGCGTGCTGTAAGGCATAAATTTTAAAGTTATCACTCAAACTCTTTACCTCAGCCCAGGAACTATACTATACTTTTATCGTCTGACAATTGATTTTCGTGAAATTACAAGCGAGGTTATCGTGTTAACTAAATCTGTTAAAACTCTCACCGGAATTTTAGTAGCCCTAGCGGCTTATGGTGTCGCGGCTGTTCCCGCACAGGCTGAACCTTTCCAATCCAAACAAGAAACTCTGCTGAGCCAGTTACCAGGACATGATCTTTGGAGAAAGGGAGGCTCTCAGCTCGTACTCTCTGACTTCGCGATCGGCCGTGTCCGTGGCGTGATTGGTAACATTATGTTCATTGAATTTTTAAAATATCCTGGTTCACTATCTTCTGCTGGGTATTTAATGCGCGGTAACGAACGCTTGACCCACATTCACCTCCCTGGTTCGGCCCAACCTGGAAATGATGTAATGGTAAGCTATGATAGCAGTGCTAAAATTTGGCAAGCTTCCACCGCTCATCCTGCTTGGATTAGCCGTTTGAACCTCAAGGAAATTCCTACCTTTGAGAAGACTGCTATTAATTTTGAATCAACCGCACCTGTTTCTCTTCCTCCTGTTCAGCCTTCGGCTCCTCCTGTCTTCACTCCTGAACCTGCTCCTATGCCCGTTCGTGGTCTGTGGTAGATTTCAAAATGGTTTCTAGATTTTTAAATCTTAGATTAATAAACTAAAGATAGACGTTGCTTGATTGGACAAAATTAGGCAGCGTCTATCTTTTTTTTTCATCATTTATTTTGAGTCTATCGAATCGGTAGGTGGAATAGTGTCTGATTGACGACAATAATTTCTGGTTTGCTCGATCGCGGGCAGAATAGGGCCTATCCACTTTTGATAAAGGGCTTGGGCTTCTGGAGTCGCGATCGCTTTATTCACTAACGCTTGCCACTGAGAATCTTTACTCGGAATAATCATTCCATACTGTTCACATTCCAGGGGATATTCGGGAAAAATTACATAATCTTGACCTAAAGACAAATTTTGTAATAAAGCTTCTCCGATTAACAAAATACCATCACTGACAAAAGCATCAATTTTGCCTTGTCGCAGAGCTTGTACTCCTCGTTGTCGTCCTGTTACGCCCTGAAAAGTTCTAATCGTTGCTAAGGGATATTTCTTGGCAATGAATTCTAAATTACTCGTATCGCGGAGTCCCCCAATCGTAATGCCATTCAAATTGCTATTGAGGCGAATTCTATTTTTATCTTCAGCCTTGATTAAAAATTGGGTTCCCGTCAAAAAGAATGGATCAGAAAAGTCAATATTATAGGAAAGATTCTCTCGAATGGTATTAGGGCCACATTCTAGGGCAACAACTTTATCATTAACTAAATCAAAACGATTAAATAGAGTTGATTTAAATAATTTGATTAAGATAATCGGTTGATCCAATTCGCGCCTAACCTGATTTCTTAAAATTTCGAGAAAATCTATACAGATACCTGTCCAGTTTTCATTACTATCTCGATAACCAAAGGGGACAGCATCTTCTCGAACGGCAATTTTCAACAGTCCCGTTCTTTTAATCTCTTCAAGAACCGATGTGTCTTGGGCCCTTACAGAATAGGGTAAACAAGATAATAATATTAAGGTAATGATGAATTTTCTGATGAGAATAAAACCTCTAAAGGTAATGATGAATTTTCTGATGAGAATAAAACCTCTAGTCGAGAACATACATTTATTTTGGGAATAATCTTAGTTCATTTGCCATCGGTCTAAAATATCTTTGAAAATTGCTTCTTCTACCCAGGTTTTAACCACAACGGTTAAGGGTAATGCCAATAATAAGCCCAATAGTCCAAAGGTACTGGCAAAAAAGATTTGGGCAATTAGGGTGACTGCGGGTAATAGGGAAACCTGCTTGGCCATGACAATGGGCGTTAACCAATAGCTTTCAATATTTTGAATGATAAAGTATAAAACTAAAACTGCCCAGATTTTCCAAGGCTCATCTAATAATGCGATCATAATTGGGAAGACTACGCTGGCGGCAGGGCCAATATTCGGAATAAAATTTAAAATTCCAGCCATTAGAGCATGAACTAGGACTAATTTAATTTGCAATGCCCATAGCCCTAGTCCACTCAACAAACCAATAAAAATACAATTAATTAGGATTCCTGTGAGCCAATTGCCTAACGCTAATTCCGATAGGGTCAAAATTTCATCGGCGCGACGGCGATAGAAAGAGGGAAATAATTTCAACGCGCTGCTGCGATAACCCTGGGGATTGAGGAGCATCATGACGGTCAGGGCGAATACAAACAGGGCTTGTAAAAAAGCGGTTACGGAATTGGAAAAAAAGGAAAAAAAGTTTTGAAAAACTCTTGGAACCAATGTTTGTAGGGAGTCTAACGGGTTTTGATTTACTAAAAACGGGGGAAACCACTCCCATTCTAATTCTTTTGCTTGTAGGGTACTGGCAAATTCTTGAATTCTTTCCCAGGCTTTAGGGACTAGAGTGACTAAATTTTGCAATTGTTCTACAAAGGGAGGGACAATTACCCAAAAGAAAAGAACCGTCAGCAAACAAGCCGTCAGCAGGGTTAGCCCTACGGCTGATTTTCGTCGAAGATTAAATCGTTCCAGCGATCGCACTAAACGATTGAGGGCCGTTGTCAAGACGATCGCCATGAAGAGCAACAGCAATAACTGTCGAATCTGCCAGAGCAAATAGCCCGCGACCATCAGACAAAACAACCCAAGCCACTGACTAAGTTTCATCGGGAATTAGAGATAATTCACAATTCGAGCAAACCCCGTAGGATCTAAACTTGCGCCCCCCACTAAAGCCCCGTCAATTTCGGGCTGGGTCATAATTTCATCAATGTTCTTAGGATTAACCGAGCCGCCGTAGAGAATACTCATCTCAGGATTACTCAACTGCGATCGAATGACTCCGATCACCCGATTTGCTTCCGTTGCGGCACAGGTATCTCCCGTTCCGATCGCCCAGATGGGTTCATAGGCAATGACGATATTCGTTTGATCCACATCCACCAAACCCCGTTTGACCTGATTAATAATCACCGTTTCAGTTTCGCCCGCATCCCGTTGGGATTTGGTTTCTCCCACGCAAAGAATCGGCGTTAAGCGGTGACTTTGGGCCGCAATAACTCGCAAATTGGCTGTTTCGTCCGTCTCTCCAAAATATTGCCGACGTTCACTATGGCCCACGACCACATAGCTAATGCCCATTTCCGTCAACATATCCCCAGCAATTTCCCCCGTATAGGCTCCTTTTGCTTCCCAATGGATATTTTGAGCACCGAGTTGAATCTGGCTACCATGTAAAATTTTAGACATGGTTCCCAAAGCCGTGAAGGGAATACAGAGAACGACTTCTCGCGATTCGTCCGTGTCATGGAGAAGCGGCTTAAATACTTGCAAAAACTCCTGGGACTCTGCCTGAGTTTTGTGCATTTTCCAGTTACCAGCAATAATGATTTTTCGCACAGCTTAGTTTAAAAATTAAATTCAATAATAAATGCCAGATCCCAGTCTAAGGCTTGAGGGGGATCAACAACCAGGGAGTTTGCGAGAATGAAGGAAAACGTAACCTAAAAATTCTAACTTGTACCAACAAGAATCCTGAAAACTAGATAACTAATTGCCATCTAATCTTCAGGATTAGGTTTAAACATTTGCCAGTCGGTGAGTCTTAGCCATAAAAACCCATTGATTAGCATTGATTTCGCACTTTTTAGTCATTATTCTGCGATCGCCAATTCCGTTTCCGTACTGCCCTGGCTACGACGACGGGTAAGAGAATTAAAGAGCATAATACCGATCGCCTTGATCAGATTCCCTTCTAACTCATTAAATAACTTCATATTCATGCCAAAAGCCGCATTCGCTTCATCGACAATCTGTTCTGCCGTTGCTTGGTCAATGGGCAAATCATTCATCGCCTGACGGTAATTTGTTTTGAATGCTTTTTCATCATCAATTCCCGCAAATTCATAGAAAGCAGTGCCGCCATCCTGTAAATTCATGGCATTTTGAGCAATTTTCTTGAGAATTTGACCACCTGATAAATCGCCTAAATAACGGGTGTAGGAATGGGCAACCAGTAGTTCGGGTTGAGTGGCCGCAATTTCGTGGATGCGATCGACATAGGCTTGACCTGCTGTTGAAATTTTCACTTCTTGCCGCCAGTTAGGGCCGTAATAAAACTGTAAATCTTGCTCTAAACTCTGTTTACGGTTGAGTTCGGGATAATAAATCTGGGAAACAATGGGGTGGTCGCGCAATTTTTCCATCTCTTCTTCCATCGCGCTATAGACAAAGTAGAGATTTCCGACCAATTTGCGATAGGAGTTCTTTTCAACAACGCCTTTTAAGAAGCATTTAACAAAACCGACATTCTCTGCCATTGAGTGGGATTTTTTAGTCCCTTCGCGTAATTGGGTGGCTAAATTGACGCTCATACTTATAAATTCCTGTATCTTGGGTGAACTAATTAGGTGGCTTATTAGAAACGTTTAAAAAATCTCGCCTAATTTACTAACTTAAACTGGATTGATGAGAATTTTTATTAAGAATTTTTACAAAACAGACAGCAAATTTGTGATGACTTACAGAAGATTTAGGTTGTTGATGCCGTTTGTCCAAACAGAATTTTCCGACTTTCTTCGGTGATTACGGGATTATTACTCAAAGGTTGACCCTTTTCATAGGCACGAATGACCGCCGCTCTTCCTTGCATTGCCTCAAACCATCGCTTGAGATTAGGAAAATCCGTTAACGTTTGTTGTTGCTTTTCGTGGGGAACAATCCAGGGATAACAGGCCATATCCGCGATCGAATACTCCCTTGCAATATAGTCCTGACCCTCTAGCTGTCGATCTAAAACACCGTAGAGCCGATTTGTTTCCCTCACGTAGCGATCAATAGCGTAGGGGATTTTTTCAGGCACGTACTGGGAAAAGTGGTGATTTTGTCCCGCCATCGGCCCCAATCCTCCCATTTGCCAAAATAGCCATTCAAGAACTAATTGACGAATCCGAAGATCCGTTGACAGAAATTGACCCGTTTTTTCGGCTAAATATAACAGAATTGCACCAGATTCAAAAATTGAGATGGATTCGCCGCCATCAAGAGGATCGTGATCCACAATGGCAGGCATCCGATTATTGGGAGCAATTCGTAGAAAATCAGGTTTAAATTGATCTCCCGCCCCAATATTAACGGGGATAATTTGGTAATCTAGTCCTGCTTCTTCTAAAAAAATCGTGATTTT
>JBEIFD010000070.1:0-10269 GCA_040382535.1 Merismopediaceae cyanobacterium | reverse complement strand
AGGAAACCAAAGCTTACATGACATAGAAGGACGTGTAGAACAGATGAAACAGAAAGTATTACCTGAAATAGAGGCAACCTTGCTGGCGCAGGCACAAAGCGAGTTCACGAAAAAAGTTAAAAAAAACCAAACTTATGGTGTAATGGTACGAGAAAAATGTGTATAAAAATATTAGAGTTGTTGGGAAATAAGCTAAAAATCCTTGAACCCCTTACCTAGCAAGCTTTTGAGCGAGCTTCTGCCATGATCACTGAAACCCAGATTACATAAGGCTTTGAGCCATTTTAATAGTTATATCCCAACAGGTCTATTACATGGTCAATTTGAGTTTTACTTACAAAAGTAACCCCATGTGCAACTAGTTTTTTGATCCTGATTTACAAGGCTTTCAGAAACCAGCACAATCAGATTATCGCCTAGAACCCTTATTCTGTCGTTCTTAGTTGCACATCGCGTAAAAGTATCAAACGAATAAAAAAGAAGTTAACTATTTTCAGTTATCGGAGCAATTGCAGGAAAGATTTGTGAGTCAGAGACTAGAGGAATTATGCGGTTATTACGCCAATCGGCTCAGTTATGAGAATTTAGCTGGTTTAGTGGAGCGAGTAACAGGGAAAAATTTCCCAATCAGAAAATTTCCGCCCCAAGGGGCGGGGAATTATAACCAAATTATGATTGACCATCTTACCCCACGATCGCAAGGTTCTCCGTCTGGTCTAGGGCGGAGAAAAAAGAAGCTACTCTTGCACCCAATTTATCGACAGGATGCAAGATAGTTAATCTTTAATCCAAATATCCATCGATTAAACCCTTGAGTTTTTCCTTGGTAATCGCCCCTTCATGGGATGCAATTAATTCTTTATTTTTAAAGAAACGAAAAGCAGGAACCCCTTCTACCTTATATTCACGAGCATTAACGGGATTGGGATCAATATTTAATTTGAGAACTTTTAAACGATCGCCGTATTCAGTCGCGATCGCTGTAACGGAAGGAGTAACCAGACGACAGGGGCCACACCAGGTCGCCCAAAAATAAGCCAGAACCAATTTATCGCTTTCTAATGCGTCCTGAAATTCTGCGTCCGTGATTTCGAGTAAACTCATGGGAAAATTTTTATAATAGAATTCTAAACAAACAAAATAAACTATACCAATTAACAGGCCCCAACAAACCATCCGTAGGGGCGCAAGGCTTGCGCCCAAAACTTGCGCCCAAAATCTCAGCTATACCCGAATAACTAAATTTTATTAAAGATCATTTAACTTACGGCGCAGATCTTCCAATTCCGCATCAATCACTCCATCCGTCGGAGCCGCCGTTTTTGCCGCTTCAATTTGGGGAGTTGCTGGACTAGAAGCCGCAGGTAAAGCACCACCACTCATTTGGGCCTTGAGTAGGGCTAACTCATCATCCACATTGGTACTCGATTCCAGTTCGGCAAACTGCTGTTCAATACCATAGCCTCCTAATTCACCCACTGCCTGGGAACGAGCCTCTTGCTCCAGAACCTTATTTTCCATCCGTTCAAAGGCTCCCATCGCACTGCTAGTACCAATTCCCCCCAGGGTTTTTTGTAATTCTTCGTTGGCCTTAGCCGCTTTTGACCTGGCTTGGAGCATATTTTTCTTGGTTTTAGCCTCAGAAATTTTTCCTTCAAGGGCAACCAAATTACGACGTAAACTTTCGACCTGTACCGTTTGTTGCTCTAATTGAGCCTTCAGGGTTGCCGCCGTATCACTAAAAGTTTTCTTACGGGTTAGGGCTTCTTTGGCGAGATTTTCATCCCCTTTAGTCAGGGCGAGTTTGGCTCGTTGTTCCCATTTCCCTGCTTCGGTGGTGTCACTGTTGTAGCGTTGTTCTGTCCGCTTCTGTTCGGCAATGGTGCGAGCAACGGCCTGGCGCAATTGAACCAGGTCTTCTTGCATATCAATAACCGCTTGTTCCAGTACCTTCTCTGGATCTTCGGCTTGACTGACGAGATCGTTTAGATTTGCACGGACAACTCGGCTAAGACGGTCAAATAATCCCATAATCTTGTCTATCCTTTCAGCATCGTGGGGGTTGGGTGTAGGCTCTAGGCAAAGGGGAAATCAGATTAAGTATGATAGATTTGTAGCCCCTGCTTAGGCGCGATTACCTTTTAATATAAACTACGCAACGAGATTATTTTACCTGGTCAGCAATCAATTTATTGCCGATCGCGGGCTAGTCAAAGCTAATCAAAAAAGCAATAACAGAAATAATTATAGTATAATCAGTAGGCTATACCTCTTTTATGTTAAATGTAAATGTTTTAGTTTATTAATTTGCTTCCAGATTGGCATGACGTTTCAGTGAATTGAACGAATCCCCCAGCCTCATTATTTACCCCTTATCTATAGCGCGAACACGGAATGAAATCACCAACACAACAACGGTTTGACTACGTTAAAATTGCGATCGCCTCTCCAGAAAGAATCCGTCAGTGGGGAGAACGCAGCCTTCCCAACGGCATGGTTGTCGGTGAAGTAACCAAGCCCGAAACCATCAATTACCGTACCCTCAAGCCAGAAATGGACGGACTTTTTTGTGAAAAGATTTTTGGCCCCTCGAAGGATTGGGAATGCTGGTGTGGAAAATATAAACGGGTACGTCATCGGGGCATTGTCTGTGAACGCTGTGGTGTGGAAGTCACCGAATCCCGCGTGCGTCGTCATCGCATGGGCTACATTAAACTGGCGGCTCCCGTCACCCATGTTTGGTATTTAAAGGGAATTCCCAGCTATTTAAGTATTTTGTTGGATATGCCTCTGCGGGATGTGGAGCAAATTGTTTACTTCAATGCCTACGTCGTCCTCAATCCTGGGAATGCCAGTAACTTACAGTACAAGCAACTGCTGACCGAAGACCAGTGGGTTGAAATTGAAGATCAAATCTATGCAGAAGACTCGGAACTAGAGGGCATTGAAGTTGGCATCGGGGCTGAAGCCATTCAGCGTGTCTTAGAAGAATTGGAATTAGAAGATGTGGCCGAAAAGCTACGGGAAGAAATTCTGGATAGTAAGGGACAAAAACGGGCCAAGTTGATTAAACGTCTCCGTGTTATTGATAACTTTATTGCGACCAATTCCCACCCCGATTGGATGGTATTGAGTGCCATTCCCGTTATTCCGCCTGATTTGCGCCCAATGGTGCAACTGGATGGGGGGCGGTTTGCGACCTCCGATTTGAATGATCTTTATCGACGGGTGATCAACCGTAATAATCGTTTAGCCCGACTGCAAGAAATTCTTGCTCCCGAAATTATTGTTCGTAATGAAAAACGGATGTTGCAAGAAGCCGTTGATGCCCTGATTGACAATGGACGACGGGGACGCACGGTAGTCGGAGCCAATAATCGTCCCCTCAAATCCCTTTCTGACATTATTGAAGGAAAACAGGGTCGTGTCCGTCAAAATCTACTCGGAAAACGGGTCGATTATTCAGGACGTTCCGTGATTGTCGTCGGCCCCAGTCTGAAAATTTATCAGTGCGGGCTACCCCGTGAAATGGCGATCGAACTCTTCCAACCCTTTGTCATTCATCGTTTGATTAAATTGGGAATGGTCAATAACATTAAGGCGGCCAAAAAACTCATTCAGCGAGCCGATCCTCAAGTTTGGGTCGTCCTAGAAGAAGTGATTACGGGCCATCCTGTCCTGTTAAACCGCGCACCGACCTTGCACCGTTTGGGGATTCAAGCTTTTGAACCAATTCTCGTAAATGGTCGAGCGATTCAACTTCATCCCCTCGTTTGTCCCGCCTTTAACGCCGACTTTGACGGAGATCAAATGGCGGTTCACGTCCCCCTCTCCCTGGAAGCCCAGGCAGAAGCCCGTTTATTAATGTTGGCTTGCCATAATGTGTTATCTCCTGCTACGGGACGACCCATTGTCGCTCCTTCCCAGGATATGGTTTTGGGTTGTTATTACCTCACTGCCGATAATCCAAAAGCTCAAAAAGGCGGCGGAACTCATTTTGCTAACCTGGATGATGTGGTCAAGATTTTTGATCAAGGCGGTGTGGATCTCCATGCGTCTATTTGGGTTCGCCATAATGATGTGAATGTTGTCACCGATAAACCCGATGATGAGATTCTGAAAACCGAAACCCTCGAAGATGGCACGGTGATGAAATATTATCGCCAGCGCAAATTACGGGAAACGGCTGAGGGAGAATTACTGGCTCAGTATATTTTAACGACGCCTGGACGGGTTATGTATAATATGACGATTGATGCAGCCTTAAACGTGGTTTAATCAAGGTCAAATTTTACGGAAACACCATAAAACAATAATGCTGGCTAGGGTTTGGAGTGCGTCCCTGATTGGGATTGAATCGGTCAAAGTGGGGGTAGAAGTGGATGTATCGGGGGGCTTACCTGCCATTACGGTGGTGGGTCTGCCTGATACGGCTGTCCAGGAATCGAGGGAACGGGTGAGGGCCGCGCTGAAAAATTCAGGTTTTGCTTTTCCTGTTCGTAAGATTGTCATTAATCTCACCCCTGCTGATTTACGCAAGGAAGGCCCTAGTTTTGATTTACCCATTAGTGTGGGCGTTTTAGCGGCTTCGGAACAGGTTGATCCCCAATTGTTAGGGGATTTTTTATTTGTGGGAGAAATGTCCCTCGATGGCAGTTTACGGGCGGTGCCCGGCATTTTACCGATCGCGGCTAGGGCGGAAAAGTTGGGTTTCACTGGCATGGTGGTTCCCTTGGATAATGCTCAGGAAGCGGCGATTGTGAAGGGAATTTCCGTTTATGGGTTTAAGCATTTATCGGAAGTGGCTCAGTTTTTGGCCGAACCCGATCGCCATCAAGCCGTCCAGTTAGATGTTCAGGAAGAATTTACAAAATCGTTATTTCCCATTCCCGATCTCAAAGATGTCAAAGGACAAAATCACGCCCGTCGTGCCTTAGAAATTGCCGCCGCAGGAGGACATAATCTCATTTTTGTGGGGCCACCAGGAAGCGGTAAAACCATGCTGGCCCGCCGTTTACCAGGAATTTTGCCGCCATTAGGATTTGATGAAGCCTTAGAAGTATCGGAAATTCATTCGGTGGTAGGATTACTCAAAAATAAGGGATCTTTGATCCGAGAACGGCCGTTCCGCGCGCCTCATCATTCGGCTTCTGGCCCTTCCTTAGTCGGTGGCGGCAGTTTTCCCAGACCTGGAGAAATTTCCCTCGCCCATCGTGGGGTCTTATTTCTGGACGAACTAACCGAATTTAAACGTAATGTGCTGGAATTTTTACGCCAACCTCTAGAAGATGGATTTGTCAGCATTTCTCGAACTAGGCAATCTGTCACCTTTCCCGCCCAGTTTACCCTGATTGCCAGCACCAATCCCTGTCCCTGTGGTTATTTCGGTGATCCGATTCAAGCGTGTTCCTGTTCTCCTCGACAACGGGAAATGTATTGGGCAAAATTATCAGGCCCGTTGATGGATCGCATTGATTTACAAGTGGCTGTTAACCGATTAAAACCCGAAGAGATGACTCGTCAACCCACAGGAGAAGATTCCCAATCCATCCGCGATCGCGTTAAGCAGGCCCGACAAGTTGCCCAGGAACGGTTTAAACAGGAAAAATCCATTAAATCTAATGCCGAAATGCAGTCGGGTCATCTACGCCAATTCTGTCAATTAGATGAAACCAGTCGGAGTTTATTAGAGGGAGCCATCCGCAAATTAGGATTATCAGCGAGGGCAATGGATCGGATCTTAAAAGTGTCCCGAACGATCGCAGACTTGGCAGAAAGCGAAAAAATCCAGAGTTCTCATGTGGCTGAAGCGATTCAATATCGGACATTGGATCGAATTGCTTAATTTTTACCACCGAGGATTTAGAAACTTTGAAGTCAGAAAGACCCAACACGCGAGAAAAAATCCCAAGGTCTTAATACTTTCTTTAAAATCACTCCCCAGGGATATGTATTTTTACTCATACTTTTGACTTCCCAATGTCAAGATTTTATGACTTAAGAATAAAAACTTGCGTGTTAATACGGTTGACTCAACGGGGGAAACAATTGCTTCTTTTTGACAAATTAAGGCTTGATGCTTAAGAATTATGGGTGTTTTTTACAAAAAATTTTGTTTTTTCGGAAAAATTTGCCTCTACTGGATACCTAATAACCCCAAAACAGAATAGATTGATTTTTCTCTATGAGTATAGTAAAGTTAAGCATTTTTACTGATTTGTCATGAGTAGGATTAACGATACAGTCTTTGTATAGGAGTTTTGTAAACTTTTGTTTTTAATTATTGACTTTTGTTGCCTTATGTGTTTTTATCCTGTTCTGTTTGAACTATCCTGCTCAATTGACAATAATAGGTTTCGACTCCATCTCACTTAGTGTTTTTTTTGGTAATTTAGACGACACTCTCTGTTTTCAAATCTTGTTTAATTAACTCATAGGTAAATAGTCCATGTATCGCCAATTCTCTTCTTTCGTCTTGCGCCCTAACACCCCTATTCTTTCTAATCGTTTTGATCAAGAAATGACCCCCCCTTTAATTTCTTTTAATCAACTTCCCCAGGCGACCCATCGCTTCAAGTTTTCTATGCTTCAGTATCTAACGACAGCACTATTAAAACTAGCGCGTAATTTGGAAAGTAGGTTAAAGAGCGCGACTCCTCTTATTTTTCAGCCGAATCTCCAGGAAGAACCCCTTTCAGACGCGATCGCAGATTCAAAAAATCATAATTTTGCGGTGGAGTTGGGTCAAGCCCTAGAGAGAGATGAACTTTTCCTAGATTATCAACCCCAAATTGAGCTAGAAACGGGACAATTGTTGGGGGTTGAATCTTTAGTTCGTTGGCATCACCCCCGTCTAGGGCGCATTTCTCCTGCTGATTTTATTCCCATTGCAGAAGAAACAGGACTGATTATTCCGATGGGCTATTGGATTTTGCGTCGGGCTTGTCAGCAGTATCAACAGTGGCAGTCCTTGGGAATTGCCCCGTTTAAGTTATCCGTTAATCTTTCTCTCTGTCAACTTAAAGACCCCAATCTTGTCTCTGTCATTCGCTCAATTCTCATTGAAACCGAGATCAATCCCGATTATTTAGAACTCGAAATTACTGAGAGCTTTATGGCATCAAATATTTCTGCCGCGATCGATACTTTAACTGAACTTCGAGGATTAGGAATTCAGATTGCGATCGATGACTTTGGGACAGGTTATTCTTCTCTTTCGTCCTTGAAAAATCTACCGATTCAAACCCTCAAAATTGATAAATCCTTCCTGGATGATTTGTTAGTAACCAACAAAAATCAGGTTATTCTACAAAGTATTATTGAACTGGGTCATCGTCTGAAACTGCAAATAATTGCTGAAGGTATCGAAAATGAAGGACAACTTAAAATGCTGAAGGCCATGAATTGCGATTGTGGTCAGGGTTATTTCTTGAGCCGCCCCCTCCACCTCGAAGCCCTGATTCACTATTTTCGACAAGTCAAATTAGGCATTCATCTACCCCAACTTCTTTTTTCTTAGAATAATCAATGGTTGATTCTCTTTTTAAAAGATTAATCATCACTGATTGGTGTAATATTTATCGTTATAAAATAAGTAAAAAAAGTTATACTAAGATCATGAACATCACTGCTCTCACTCCTCGTTTTTCTGGACAAGCTATTCCTTCAACTCTCCTCAATGATCTGGTTAATCGCCAAGCTACGGGAAAATTAACCGTTCAGAATCCCTTTGATGAACTGGTGAACTGGCAGGTTTATTTGGGAAATGGTAAAATTCACTTTGCAAATAGCGCGACTGGCCCCGAAGAAAGACTTAACTATTTGATGGGTAATCATCTTAATAGGAGGAAAATCACACTCCCCCCAAAGATTCATAATGATTATGATTACCTCTGTGAACTCTGGAAAAAAGAGGTCTTTTCTTTCCAACAAACTCGCTCGATCCTGACCCAATTTACCCAGGAAGCTTTAGTTCAAATTCTTTCTTTACCTAAAACAAATTGTGATTTTAATAAAAACGATAATCTACATCATTTATTTCTGAATTTAGACTTTCAAAAATCTGTCACCCCTCTCAAACACAAAATTCGTTACTGGTGGGAACTCCGATCAGAAATTAATTCTCCCTTTCAACGTCCCCTGGTCGAAAATTGGGATAAATTCAACCGAACTTTAGTCAAAGCCGAACTACGAGGACACAATCTACTGAAGGGATTCCGTCAATGTATGGAAAATCTCGATTGTCTCTACGGTATTGCGAGTCATACCCAATTGAGTACCCTACAGTTGGCTCTGCTGATGCGCCCTTTGATTAAATCAGGGGAAATTAAAATGTTGTCCTATCAGGAGATTGAAACCGATAATCGTCCCCTGGTGGTCTGTGTTAACGATCGCCCAGCGATGCAGAGGATTCTCCAATATACTTTGGATGCAGGGGGGTTCCGATCGCTACAACTAGAAGATCCTTTCAAGGCATTGTCAATTCTGTTGGGACAACAACCCAAAGCAATCCTTTTAGATGCAGATATGGAAAGTATTAGCGGTTATCAACTCTGCTCACTGTGTCGTAAGTCGGGCGCATTGAATGAGGTTCCCATCTTTATTTTGGGAGAAAATAATGGTATCAGCGAGCGGATTCGGGCAAAACTGTCGGGCGCGTCTGCCTATATCGGGAAACCTTTTTTACCCAATGAATTACTCAAATTGATTGACCCCGCCAGTAATTATGCGATTTCTGCCTAATTTTTGGGTTTAATTCTGTAATATTTTTTGAGTTAATATTTCTCCTTGTTGACTCCGAACCAGGATTTGGCGATCGCGGTCAAATAAAACAGATCCCACCTGAATAAATTTTGCTGTGTGTTCATAAATATACCGTTGAGAACGAAAATCAATGGTGTCGGCGATCGATTGATAAATTTGATTGACCCAATTTTGATGTAATTCCTGATCCCATTGACGTAATTTTGTTAACGCGCTTTCTGTGGTTTCACAAATTAAAAGTTGCTGTAAATAGGCAGTTGGTAAACCGATTTTTGTGGCTTGGGCGGTGAGGATTTCTAGACGAGCATCCGCTAAATGATGGTGAGTATGAAAAATTCCCCCTGCTAATTTAATCAATTTACCGTGATAACCAAAGAGCAAAATCTGATTAATTTCGGTTAACGCCGCCGCCACGAATAAAGGCCCTAACCAATTTGCCGTTTTCATTAGTTGAGCAGGATTAATCCCCAGTTGACGCGCTAAATCTAAACCATTTTGACCGACACAAAAGACTAAACAATCAAATTTTTTTGCTTTTTGGGTTAATTCATCTTGAAATGTCTCTAATTGTTGGGGCGCACTCAATGGTTGAGAAATGCCCGTTGTTCCTAATAACGACAATCCTTCAACAACTCCAAAAGCCGCGTTAGAAGTCCTTTCTGCTAAAGCTTTTCCCTCTGGCAAAATAATGGTGACTAAAATCGTTTCTGATGGTCTTAAAAAAGGTTCTAGATTAGCTCGGAATAACTGTTTTGCATAATGATAAATTGCCGCTTGACCGTCTTGATTGAGCTTTTTTCCAATGCCTTCACCGCCTTCAATGATGACTTGAGAAAGGCCCTCTTTGAGTTCTACTAAGGCCCAAATCGGGGTATCACGAGTTAAATCTAAGTTATCCCCTGGATCGCTGCGAGTAATCGCCAAAGCTTTTTGTTTCTCTAATTTGGCAACCTGTTCGATCGCAATTTCCACGATTTCAGCAGGTTCTAATAGGTTGACTTTCACAGACGAAATCGAAGAATTTTCTCTTAAATGACGTAGAGCCGCGATCGCAGAAGCACAGGCAAAAACGGGGAGAGTATAACCAGAACGGGCTTGAGGCATGGGAGATTATGGGGACTTTAATTGGGCAATTTCAGCTTTTTGTCGTTCGATTATTGCTTTTAGAGTTTGATTTTCCTGTTGTAATCCTTGATTTTTGCGGATTAATTCCTGTCTGAGTTGTTCCTGTTTTTTGTCTTGCCGACGGCGATCGCTAATATCCTGAAAAGTTGCGATCGCAAAAATAATTTTTCCCTGATCATCATAAACAGGCACTGCCGAAAATTCTAAAGGAATAATCTGGCCACCCTGATGAATTTCCATATCCTCAATAGTTGTTGATTCCCCCTGTAACGCCCTAATCAAAGGATTATCGGTGATGGGATAAAACTGATTAGTTTCCACTTGATAGGATTGATAGACTACATTCAGTTGATCAATGGTTACTGATGCCAAAACGCCTTT
>JBEIFD010000069.1:0-10296 GCA_040382535.1 Merismopediaceae cyanobacterium | reverse complement strand
CCTGCGATCATGCAAAAGGTGATTACCAAAGAAATAAAACCCGCAGATATTATAGATAGTTTCCACGCCATTTTAAATCAGAATAATCATCTCATTCAGTATGGTTTAAATGAGGCGCGGACTGTCACCATCAGCACCGAAGGAATATTAAAAGAAGGTGATAGTTCTTTCCATCATGGTAAATTTATTGTCAATCTTGGTGAGACAGCACCCGCACAAGGTTTAACTATCTTTTATACTCTTTCGGGAACTGCAACTTTAGGGGAAGATTATCAATTACTTTATAATCCCACAGTAGGACAGCTAAATATAGCACCTTATGAAAAAACAGGGATTATTGATTTAGAAATCTTGAATGATACTTTAAGTGAATCTCCTGAATCAATTACCCTCACTCTTCAATATGCTGGTGATGGTTTTGCTATCAATCCTAATCAAAATACAGCTTATTTCGTGATCAAGGATGATGAAAATTTAGGTAATAATTCAGTTTTCCGACCAGATCAAGTGATAGCTGGAACAATCAATAATGATATTCTCACTGGTACTGATCAATCTGAATGGTTAAAAGGTAGCTATAGTAATGATCAAATTTTTGGTTTAGGGAATAACGATAAAATTGATGGTGGTTTTGGTAATGATATTCTTTACGGTGGATCAGGTAACGATATCATTGCTGGTCAATTTGGTGCAGATCAACTGTGGGGTGAAGATGGTAATGATTTGCTCCAAGGAGGTACGGGCAATGACATCCTTAATGGTGGTGCAGGTAGCGATGTTATGAATGGTGGTGAAGGTGATGATCAACTCACAGGTGATGCTGGTAATGACCAACTAGAAGGTGATGCAGGTAATGATCTGATTAATGGTAATGCCGATAATGATTGGTTAAGTGGTGGTATTGGTAATGATATTCTCATTGGTGGCGCAGGAGATGATGTCGTTAGTGGTGGTATCGGTGCAGATCAATTTGTGATTACTTCTGGTAATGATGGGTTTGATATCTTTAGTGATTTTAATCCCGCAGAAGGCGATCGCATTGTCATTGACTCTAAACAATTTGACTCTTTTGATCTGAGTAAACTTACCTTTGCTCATGGTTTTCTTAAATATGATGGTCAAAACCTCGCTTTAATCCAAAATCAAGGTAATATTTATGCCCTGCTAAACTTAAAATCAGTGGTAGATGTGGTATCTGAGTTAACCTTCCCCACTGTTTTCCCTGCTAATAGTAATATTCTGACTACAGGTGACATACCTAGTTTAGCAACTCTGACGCATACAACAGTTGATCCTACTCAATCCGAAGGTTTATTAGGCAAGATTTTGACCAGAGGCTATATTAAAGTTGCGATTACTCAAAATACTCCTCAATGGCAAAAAGAACAAGCTAAAGCCTTAGCTGCGGCTCTCTTTAGTGATTCTCAAGCACTGCAATATGTCACCTTAGATGAAAAAGATATTTTTGCAGCAGTAGCCACTCAACAAGTAGATATTTCGGCGCATCTATTCCCAAATACCTATGAAAATCAAATAGATTTTGCGCCCGCGACTTTCTATGACAGTGAAGTTATTGTTGTTAAAAATAATAGTCATATCACTCAATCTCAAGATCTACAGAATGTCACCATCGGAGTTATCGCCAATAGCGACTCTCGCCAAAATCTCCGCGCTGTTTTAGGTAACGCTGGTATTAACTACAAACTAGCTGAATTTGCTGATAATCAGACATTAAGGTTGGCTTATGACAATAATCAAATTGGTGCAGTAGTTCTCAATACTAGCCAAGTTAAGGATTTACCCACAGGTAACTCTGTCTTAGATTTAGAACTATCTACTCAAGCCATGAGTATGTTATTACCTGAAAATGAATCTTCTTGGGCTGATGTGGTACGCTGGGCCATTACCGCACCCATCGCAGCAGAATCTTTAGGTATTACTTCCACTAATTTGGATAGTTTGGTAAATAGTAATGATCCAGCAATTCGACGCTTTTTAGGTTTAGAAGGTAATTTAGGACAATCTCTCGGCATTAGTAATGATTTTGCTAATCAAGTTATTCGCACAATGGGTAACTATGCTGAGTTTTGGCAAAATAATTTTGGAGATTTATCGAGAAGTCGCAACCATCTTTTTGCTGATGATGGTTTACTCTATTCTTTACCCTTCGCTGGTAGCGTCAGTCAAAAACCAGAATTAATTAACAATAATGATCGCAATGTCTTAACAGAAATCAAAGCACGAGGTTTCATTAACGCAGGTGTATCATCGAGTCAATATCCAGGTTTGTTTTACCAAGAAAATGGTCAATGGAGTGGCTTCCATATTGATATTCTCAAAGCCCTATCTGTCGCTTTATTTGGCGATGCAAATCACTTAAAGTTTAGTAATCCTACCAGTTTTTTACTGAGTAGCTTAACTAATACGGCTAACGGTGTTGTGGATATTTCTTCTAATAGCACTACTCATAATTTAGTCCGGGATGGCTCTGTGGGTATTGATTTTAGTAAGCCTTATTTCTTTGATGGACAAGCTATTTTAGTAGGTCTTGATAGCGGTATTAGCTCTCTTGGGACGCTGACAGGCAGACGTATCGGGGTAGAAGCAAATACGACTGCTTTCGCTGGTTTAAATGATAGTTTAGTTGGCATTAACTTCACTAAGGTAGAATATACCAGCACTACGGATCTTTACAATGCTTACCAAAATGGAGAAATTGATGCTCTAATTGGCGATCGCTCGATTATTGCTAGTCGTCTGAGTACCTTTTCCAATCCTGAAGATCATAAGCTACTGGATGAAGTATTATCAAGAGAACCAATCGCTTTTGTAGTAGATGAAAATCAGTCAGATTGGTTAGATGTGATCAATTTGATCATTGATACCCTCACCAAAGCCGAAGAATTAGGCATTACCAGCGCAAACATAGATCAATCAGTTAAGGGTAATAATCCTGCTATCCGTGAATTTTTGGGTGTTAATGGCAAACTTGGCGAAAAATTTGGTTTAAATGCTAATTTTGCCCAAAATATCATTAAATCAATGGGTAACTATGGCGAAATTTATCAACGAAATCTAGGGGGGATATCCATTCCCAGAGATGCTAATCAGAGTTTTGCTGATTTTGGATTACAATCTGCCAATAGTTATAATGCTTTGAGCATTGCCAACCCTGAGTTAGAAATCAGGGGTAATGGTATTTTCCAAGTGGTGGATAATTTAGCCAATATTAAATTCAACATCCTCAAGCATAACGGGAGACATCAAGCTGAAATCGGTCTATATAAAACTGATGCCGATGGCAGCATTAATGGCATTAATCGCAATAGTGCAGGTTATCTAAGTGAAGTTTTAAAACACAGTCAAACTATCTTCTCTGTTCTGGACAATAACCCTGATGGTTTTGATAATAGTAGCTTCAGCAGAACATTAGGAGAGTTTGACAACAATACCCACTTTGGCTTATATATGATCCAAGGTACGGATGCTACCACCGTTCTTAACAGTGGAAACTATAGTTCTGTGGTGTTGTCCCAAAATGTAAACGCGCTGGAAACTCTTGATAAAGGAGCAAATCTTGTTTTTAATTGGGAAACCAACGATGATAACAGTTACGATGATCTAATTATCGAAGCTGCTCCCACCTTAGAAGGAACTGTATTTGGTACAACCCTTGACAAAACAATTGATCTCACTGGTTGGGATCATCAAGCCCATAATATCAGCTTTACCGTAAACCGCGAAGCAGCTTATGACGATTTAATCGGTTTCTATCGAGTTAATGCACAGGGTCAAGTGCTAGATACCCAAGGTAATGCGATTTCTGGTAATCCAAATCAGGATAGTAACTATGCTCAATTAGCCATAAATAATCGTTTGGATATGCTTCTGAGTGCAGGTAATCAACAAACAGCCGTCTTTACCGAACAACTCATGGGTGGTGTACGTTATGCTCCCATCCTCATCGCTAATGGTGGTTCAGCTTCTAGTCCCAATTTCAGCCATACCTATTTTGCCTATAGCGGAGCTAATAGTGATAGTGTTAATCATGTGCGACGTATGGCAGATAATATTTTTGGCTTTGAAGATATTCACGGCGGTGGAGATAATGACTTTAATGATGTGATTGTGTCGGTAAAAGTCATCTAGTTTGGGGGGGGAAACTTCAGACACGCCGAATTTTTCCTTGCTGTAAATTTTTCGTTGATTACGCCTGATGCGATCATAAAGTCTTGTCGTACCCTTTCAGGAGATAATCTATCAACGAATTATTTACAGGTAGATTTTTATTGGTCACATTAGACGATAGTAGTGAAAATATTTTATTGCCAGACGAAAATTCTCTACCTTCCTGGGAAGCACTAAACTCTCGATTATTGAATTTACAAATGCTCATTCAAGAGTCACTATTTGAGTCAGCAATTTTATTTTTTTGGAGTATTACAGAAGCCGCTTTGCGTAAGAGAGCCATTACCCAAAATCTGCCCATTCAACGTTTTCCTACGACTGCATTGCTCAATCACAGCTATTCAAGTGGAGAAATTTCGATGACAGAATTCGACCTTTTGAAAGATTGTTTAAAAATCCGCGAAAAAGTTGCTCATGGAGTCATGACCCCCATCGATCCTGACATTTTAAAATCGGCTAAAAGCACAATCCAATCCCTGATCAAACAATGGAGTATGGATAGCTTTTAACAATTGTTAATCAATACACAATATCGATGGAGCTAAGCGGACTTGAACCGCTGACCCCTGCAATGCCATTGCAGTGCTCTACCAACTGAGCTATAACCCCTTGAGTCCGTTATTCATCATCTCTTATAGAAACTCTTTCTGTCAAGTCCCTTTTGGTAAAAATACACTCAAACCCAGAAAGAGGAGGAGATTTTTTTTAAGAAGTCATTTCTTGCTGATTATTTAAAATCATTTCCTTTTCTGTGTGTTTAGCCTCTGCATTAAGATTAGGCAAGATAGGGAAAAAAGGTTGATGGATACTAATCAGGTTCGCTAGGGTGCGTTTGAGTTGGGTACGGGGAACGATCGCATCAACAAAGCCATGTTTGAGTAAATATTCCGAAGTTTGGAAGCCTTCAGGTAATTTTTCCCGTAGAGTTTGTTCAATGACTCGTCTTCCTGCAAAACCGATGGTTGCCTTGGGTTCCGCGATAATAATATCCCCTAACATGGCAAAGCTGGCGGTTACGCCCCCCGTTGTGGGATGGGTCAACACGGGAATATAGAGTAATTTTTGTTGGCGGTGTCTTTCTAAGGCTCCAGAGATTTTAGCCATCTGCATCAAACTAAGCATTCCTTCCTGCATCCGCGCTCCTCCAGAGGCACAGACGATGATCACAGGAATTCCTTCTGCGGTTCCATATTCGATCATGCGACAGAGTTTTTCGCCGACGACCGATCCCATACTGCCGCCCATGAAACGAAAATCCATTACGCCCAGGGCAACGGGTAAACCATCAATCAATCCTGCGCCTGTTTGAACGGCATCGGTTAATTGGGTACTTTTTTGAGTGTCCTTGATGCGATCTTTGTAGGGTTTGCGATCGCGAAATTTGAGGGGATCGGTGGGATGAAGATGGGCATTGAGGGGTTTCCAGGTTTTGGGGTCAATCAATTGGCGAATCCGTTCGTCACTATCGACTCTGAGATGATGTCCACATTCCACACAGACTAGTTGATTGGCTTGTAAATCCTTGGTGTAGGTTAAAACGCTGCACACTTGGCACTTTGTCCAAAGCCCATCGGCGATTTCTCGTTCTTGTTGCTGTTGTTGAACAGTCGGGGGTTCGGCTTTTTCTCGGTTGGCAAACCAGTCAAATAAAGACATACGATATCAGATTTTATCGGCATTTTCAGCCATTAAGTTAACATTAAGCCAATGTTTTAGATATTATGGCTCATCGTCTTCGGGCGCACTGAGTAGCAATAGGGCTGTCCATTGGTCTTGCGATCGCACTTGCAAAGCAGTTTGGCTACCTTGCCCAAAATAACCGCCTAAACCAATATCTAAAACCCGACTCGGAATGTCGTAGGCGACCAGAATTTGTTGCATCAACTCCGCTTCCCAACGAGCATTGGTATTTTTTATAGTAATCCAAGACACTTTTTCATCTTATCAGGAGTGTTCTCCCTTTCGGTTTTCTAAAGGGTTATCCTTAACGTTTTTGCAACAGTCCTAACGCGATCGCATTTTTAGACACTAAGCGGATTGGAGATTCGTAAAGCAAGAAAGCAAGGGAAAAATAATCTTCGCCCTTGCTTAAATATTTTATCGAGAATCTGAAGGAATGCCCTAAGTTTTCTAATTAAGAATTTCTAATTTAACAGGGGCAATCCCACTACTATGGACACCGATAACTCTAGCGGCTCCAGCCGACAAATCAATCACCCGCCCTCGGATAAAAGGCCCTCGGTCATTAATGCGAACCATCACGGATTGGCCCGTGCGGACATTAGTAACTCTTACTTTGGTTCCGAAGGGGAGGCTCTTATGGGCTGCTGTGTAACCGTTTTGGTTATACCGTTCTCCATTGGCTGTGCGACGACCGTGAAAACCAGGCCCGTACCAGGAAGCCATTCCTCCTCTAACTTGACGACCCATTGAAGGTGCATTAATAATTTGGTTAAAAGAGGGCTGAGACCCCTTCGCAATGGAAGTCAAAGGTTCGGCATTTCCCAGAACTCGTCGTAGGCGATTGGCTATTTGCAGGGCATCTTTGCTCTGGTTACGGGTGGTATCGGGTAAAACAGTATTTTTATCCAGACTAACAAGAATGTCTTCATTCACTTGAATCAGGTAAGTCCGAGACTTTTTATCAACTCCAATCGTAATATTTTTGGCGTTAAAGTCAGGATCTTGAGCCAATTGATTGATTTTGTCGGCGATCGCCCTGGCCCGTTCCATTGCATTGTCGGGAGAGGTCAAATCTTGTTTATTACTGAGAGCCGCCAGGTCGGCCTTGGAACCGAGAAAAGTCATGATGGGAATATTACGTACCCGCAGCGTAACGGCTAATCTTCCATCTTTCCAAGCGTGGGGCTGAATATCAGCGATCGCAATATTGTCTTGAGAAGCAGGGCTTAAATAGGTTGGTGTAACGGATTTTTGAATAGAGGCAGTGGGGGAAATCTTATCCGTATTTGCTGTAGCGTTTTGAGGAGCGGCAGTTTGAGAAGAATCTTGATCGGCATTAGACGCTAAGGTTTTGCTGAGGCTATTTGACAAGAACAAGGTTGTTCCAAGGGCCGTCATAAGAACTGTTGTTTTTAATCCACTCAGAATTATTTTTTTCATAAGCATAAGCAATAATTGGGTTATGGTGGGTTTTGATGAGTCAAGATAATTTCTAAAAAATTAGAAAAATTTGAATCTTCCACCGTGTGTCTCGCAGGAGTAATTTAGGTCGTTTTGTATCAACTCGTCACAGATTAGCATGGTGATCTGGGTGGGGATCACGCGAGTCCTTATCACGTCATACATTATTAATCAGATTTTCAAATCTGACTTGACTTCAATAATAAAAAAATAAGATAATAAGAGGTTTTGAATTTTTTATTTTTCCAGTAGCCGCTTTACATTTAGACACGAATGATAATTTTAAACATCAAATTTCTATGACTCAAGGTAGATAAGACTCAAGCATGACACTCAGGAAAGTGTCCGATGAACATAAAATCAGTAAATATACGGATTGTTGATGTATTCCTTGAGGTCACATCGTACCTAAAAAACAAATAAATCTTGATTAATTGAAGACAATTCAATAAGAATATTTAATAAAAAATACCTTTAAGTTCGTTAGCGATCGCCTGATTAATAGGGACTTCTGATCAGGTTTTCTTATGCTACTGTTCAGTCAAGATAATATCATGTCGAGATTTGAGGACTTAATTGCTTGCATAAAAAGCGATCGCAGGTCATAAAATCCCACCCAAAAAACTTGAGGTCAGCAACCGTTACCCCTTAGCATGAAAAAAAGTCTCAATTATTTTAGTTATTAAGGTTATTTAACCCAATGGATTATCGAGAAGCGGGAGTTGATGTCGAAGCGGGCCGTGATTTTGTTGAACAAATCCGACGCGGAGTGGAAAGCACCTATCGTCCAGGCGTTTTGGGGGGATTAGGCGGTTTTGGAGGATTGTTTCAATTACCTTCAGGCTACAGAGAACCCGTTTTGGTCTCAGGCACGGATGGAGTTGGGACTAAACTAAAAATTGCCCAGGCATTAAATCGCCACAATACTATCGGGATCGATTTGGTGGCCATGTGTGTCAATGATGTGTTGACTTGTGGGGCTGAACCCTTATTTTTTCTGGATTATTTAGCCACTGGCAAATTACAACCCCAACAATTAGCGGAAGTCGTCGCAGGCATTGTGGAAGGTTGCCGTTTAAGTGGATGCGCCCTATTGGGAGGAGAAACCGCCGAAATGCCTGGTTTTTATCCAAAAGGCGAATATGATGTGGCAGGGTTTTGTGTCGGAATTGTGGAAAAAAGTCAATTATTAAACGGTTCCCAGGTAGAAGTCGGGGATGTGGCGATCGCCTTGGGTAGTCAGGGTGTCCACAGTAATGGCTTTAGTCTGGTGCGTAAAATTATTGAAACTCAAGGGTTCAACTGGGAAGATTGCCCATCGGGTTTAGGCGGCCAAAGTTTGGGTGAAGTGTTATTAACCCCGACTCAGATTTACGTTAAGCCTGTTTTAGACGCTCTACGGTCAGATTTAAGCATTCATGCCATGGCCCACATTACGGGGGGCGGTTTACCTGAAAATTTACCCCGTTGTTTAGGTCAAAATCAATCAATTCAAATTCAGCCCAATAGCTGGGAAATTCTTCCGATTTTTCGTTGGTTAGCGGAAGTGGGTCAGGTGAATGAAACTGCTATGTTAGAGACCTTTAATATGGGGGTTGGTTTTGTTGTTTTGGTTCCCCCCGATCAAGCAGAGACGACTATTCGTTATTTTCAATCCCAAAATATCCCTGCCTACGCGATCGGTCAGGTGATTGAGGGAAATGGTGGTCTTGTGTTTAGTTGATTAAACTTTGTGGGTCGTGTTCTAAATCTGTGGAAGCGAGTTTAAATGGCACATCTAAATTCAAAGTGATCGCTGAGTAATCCAGGCTGACAACCTCATCAAAGGCTATTAGTCCACTATGATCGCCGCTTTGTCGGTTTAGTTGACAATGCTTGCATAAATAACTGAATAGAAATACTGCGATCGCGTTTTTAATAGATTATCAATTAATCAGCGATCGCCAATTATCCTAGAAATATTTTTAAGGACTTGAAGAATTTCATAGAGTTTATGACGACGAGCAACCAATAAGGAAAAAGGTTCAGAAAAGTCATAGGTTATTTGAGTATTTTCTTGTATGAGCTTAACAAACATAAATAAGTCGCCATCTGTCACCAGTCCATAGAGCGGTTGAGAAGGTTGAGGATTTCCTAACATATAAGCCAAGCATTGGGGAATGGCCGCTGTGAGGGCAACAGAACGTTTAGATTCAACGATTAAAATCCAGATTTCTTGGTGAATAATGAGAGTATCAATTCTGCCTTTTAAGATTTCGTGAGTATCTTGAATTTCGATTTGAACGGGAGCTTCGGCAGTGACGAAAAAGGGTTCATCATAAAATCCAGCGAGTTCTAGCAGGGGAAAGACTAAAAGCAGTTTAACGGTTTCTTCGGATAATTCTGCTCTGTCTCGATGTCTTCGATAGCGTTGGTAGTATTTATCTAAAATTTGTTTTTCGAGAGCGGTTAGTTCGGGCAGATTTTCTATCCATTCGGGAAAAAATTGATCGTTGTTAGCTTGAACGAGGGGAAATTTTTGCGTGAGTTGTTCAAGGCTTATAATTCGTTTTGAAATACTGGTAATAGTCGGCATAATGAATCTTTAAAATATTTAATGTTTTTACTAGATTCTTGGGCAAAGTAGAGTTAACACTCGGTAGTCTCATGCAATTGTAACGGCAAGATTTGAGGGCTAAAAGTACAAGTTAGGGGACGCGGAGCATTCGGTCTTCGATTTCTTGCCAGACGGTAGGGGAAATATTAACCGCAACTTTTTGGCAGTTAATAATGAGGCGATGAATATAAAAATAATGATTGTCTATTTCGTTAATTTCGTCCTCAGATAAATTGAGTAGTTCAGGGGTTAAAGCAAAGGCTGTATTCCAAGTTTTCAATAATTGCTTAGAAAAATCTTGATATTCTTTTGTATTTGCTTCATTATTAAGAATAACTTTTTTTAAGGCTTCTAAATCAGGGATCAAT
>JBEIFD010000068.1:0-10340 GCA_040382535.1 Merismopediaceae cyanobacterium | reverse complement strand
TTGTACTATAAGGGTTTGAGACTTAGTGTTACTTTTCAAGTCAAACATCTATGTGTGGGGGATTTTGCGAGTTTTGCCAAAATTTTTGCAGGCTTTTATTTTGGCAAAGGTATTGATTAACGATTTTAAATTCTTCCCCAAACCTTCAACACAGAAAAGCGCGATCGCAAATCCCCAATTAATAATCAACTTGAATAAAATATGTTACATCAACATCAAAAAACATTAACCATCACCACAAACCCCAAATCCTTCACCAACATCACCTATCAAACAAAAGAAATTGTCAAAGCTTCCAACATTAAAACAGGACTTTGTACCCTCTTTGTCCGCCACACTTCCGCCTCATTAATCATTCAAGAAAACGCCGATCCAGATGTACTGAAAGACCTCGCCAGCTTCTTTTCCCAACTCGTTCCCGAAGATGCTAATCGTTATCGCCACAGCACCGAAGGACTAGACGATATGCCCGCCCATATTCGTTCGGTTCTGACTAAAACTTCTGAACAAATCCCCATCGCCAACGGTCGTTTAGTCTTAGGAACCTGGCAGGATATTTATCTTTGGGAGCATCGTCAACACAGCCATCAACGGGAAATTGTCGTTCATGTTAGCGGTGTTTAATGCTCCTATTTTCAGATTAACTCAGGCTTTTACGCAAATGTTCTTGGATCTGTTTTTTTTCTGATTCATTAGATAAAGAAAAACTCCCAAATTCACCGCTACTTTGCTTAACATGGCTGAGAATTTTTCGTTTTCGGTCTTCCGTCTTGGACTTGGTAACGGAAATCTGAGGAACGGGGTCGGGAACAGGAACGGGGGGAGTAGGGAGAATTTCCTCCGTTTCAGTCTTGATAATTGTTTTTGGGGAAACTAACTTCAGAGTATCAGAACTTTTGTTGAGATGCTCGAAAATTCGTCGTTTGCGGTCTGCGTTGCTTGCCATGAGCCAATATCCTTAAAAAAACTATGTGAAGTTTTATAACGAATATGATTATAAAGGAACTTTTCCAAAAGTCATGGTAGCGATCGCTTCATTTAGGCAAACTTTTCGGGATGAACAATTTCAAAAAAAGCTTGTCTAGCCGCCGTTTGTTCTGCCATTTTTTTGGATGCCCCCGTTCCTTTTCCTAAAAAGCGATCGTCTAGCCAAACTTCGGCAATAAATCGCTCTTCCTTGAGATTGACAGGTAAATTTTCCCGAACACGATATTCGGGCAGACGTTTATATTTTCCCTGACTCCATTCCTGAAGCGCATCTTTATAATTTTGTCGGGCGGGATCTTGCCAAATTTCTACGGCTTTTTGCTTGAGATGACTATCTAGCCAAGGTCTCACCAAATCCATTTTGTGGGTACTGAGATATAACGCTCCTAAAATTCCCTCAAAAGCATCAGCTAGACGGGAAATTCTACCTGCTTTATCGCCCATTGCGCTGGCACTAATCAGCAAATAACGTTCCAAACCGTAGGAATCTGCCCATTCTGCTAGGGTGCGATCGCTGACCATCATAGAACGTAAAGAAGCAAATTCTCCGACGGGGGCTTCGGGATAATTTTCTAATAAAACTTCTGCCGCCGCCAATCTCACCACCGCATCTCCCACAAATTCCAGTTGTTGATAATTATCCTTTCCCGAAACACTGGGATGGGTTAATCCCAAATCCAATAATTGCCAATTGACAGGGGCATTTTTAGACAATCCTAGTTTTAGGATGAGAGTTTGTAGTTGCTTCAGACGACGGGGATCAAGATTCATGGCCAACTGTTTTCACTACTCCACAGAGATCATACAGTGCCGCTTCGCGATCGCGAAACCAACAACAAATTTAACAAAAAAATTAAAGAGAGAGTTAGACATAAGCCGGGTTCTGTTCTTTTCTCGCCAAGCCTAACTTATCAAAAGATAAATTATCTCAGTTCAAAAAGGGGAATTATCTATCTGGGAAATTTGTTACCAAATCCCTCAAGCGGTTCCACCAACGACGGGAGAGGAAAAAGACCAACCCTTCTCCCTGCGACCTTGCTTCCAACCGGGGTTTACCGAGCCAGCACCTCACGATACTGCTGGTACGCTCTTACCGCACCTTTGCACCCTTACCCTATTAGTTAATAGTTGATAGTTATTAGTGAGTCAACTAATCACTCTTTACTAAAAAGGCGGTATTTTTCTGTGGCACTATCCTCACGTTCGCACGCACTGGGCGTTACCCAGCAAGTTTGGTCTTTCGGAAGCCCGGACTTTCCTCAAATTCCGAAGAATCCGCAATTCCCTCGCCAACTCTCTCCGTCTTCTAGTGTAGAGGTCTGGGGAAATTTCTGCTTAGAATCAAAAAAACCTAACTTTTAACGGTTAGGCTTTTTCGATAATTTGTAGGTAATGGCGGGAGGCGGATTTGAACCACCGACCTTCGGGTTATGAGCCCGACGAGCTACCAGGCTGCTCTATCCCGCGTTGTCTTTATCCACTATAACGCGATTAGGGACAATTGGGGAAATAAATTTTTTTATATTTTGAGACCCCTTTCAAAGTCCTATGGGGGTAACGCTATTTTGAAGAGTTACTCAAAAGAGCAAACGGTCTGAGTTAAACTAACTATTGGCTAATTTGCAAAGGATTGTTGAATATGACCGCGTTAAGAGTGGGAATTGCGGGGCCTGTGGGATCGGGGAAGACCGCGCTGGTGGATGCTTTATGTAAGGCACTTCGGGACAGTTATCAAATTGCTGTTGTGACCAATGATATCTATACCCAGGAAGATGCCGAGTTTTTGGTGCGTTCCCAAGCCCTCAGTCGCGATCGCATTTTAGGAGTAGAAACGGGGGGCTGTCCCCATACGGCCATTCGGGAAGATGCGTCGATGAATTTAGCGGCGATCGACCAACTGGAGATCCGTTTTAGTCCCTTAGATATCGTCTTTTTAGAAAGTGGTGGAGATAATTTAGCCGCGACCTTTAGCCCAGAACTGGTTGATTTAACCCTTTATGTGATTGATGTGGCCGCAGGGGACAAAATTCCCCGAAAAGGCGGGCCAGGGATTACTAAATCCGATTTATTAGTGATTAATAAAATTGACCTTGCTCCTTTTGTTGGAGCCGATTTAGGAGTCATGGAACGGGATGCTAAGAAAATGCGGGGCGATAAACCCTTTATTTTTACCAATTTAAAGGAAAATCAGGGACTAATTGAGGTAATTGATTTTGTTAAGCATCATTTTGTCTAAATGCGCCTATAATGAAGTTTTCAAACAATAGTTTGTTTTTTTTTGTATTACAAACAACATTTTGTGACGGGAAATCACCTTAATCTCTGATACGGAGACTTTCTCCTCACCAATCGGTTTTACTCAAATTTTTAAGAGGTTAATCAATTATTACTATGAACAGTCGATTAGGAAGACGAAAATTTTTACTCTACGGCTCTGCAACTCTTGGAACGAGTTTGTTGTTGAAAGCCTGTGGAGGTGGAGAAACTCCTACTGCTACCACCTCTCCTGAAACAGCCGCTAGTCCTGCGGCAACAGGGGGCGGAGATACCATCAAGGTCGGAATCTTGCATTCACTCAGTGGAACCATGGCCATCAGTGAAACGACTGTGGTTGATGCCGAAATGCTCGCGATCGAAGAAATTAATGCGGCAGGTGGTGTTTTAGGCAAAAAAATTGAACCAATCAAGGAAGATGGTGCATCAGATTGGCCGACTTTTGCGGAAAAAGCCACTAAACTGATTGATCAAGACAAAGTTGTTGTCGTTTTTGGGGGATGGACTTCCGCCAGTCGCAAGGCAATGTTACCCGTCTTTGAATCGAAAAACCATATGTTGTGGTATCCCGTTCAATACGAAGGTCAAGAATGTTCTAAGAATATTTTTTACACAGGTGCGGCTCCTAACCAACAAATTGAACCTGCGGTCGAATGGTTGCTCAAAAATAAGGGCAAAGAATTTTTCTTGGTCGGCTCAGACTATGTTTTTCCCCGTACTGCAAATACCATTATCAAAGAGCAATTAAAAGTAAAGGGTGGTAAAACCGTTGGAGAAGACTATTTACCCTTGGGAAATACGGAAGTCACTCCGATTATCACTAAAATTAAACAAGCTTTACCGAAAGGTGGGGTAATTTTCAATACCCTTAATGGGGATAGTAACGTTGCTTTCTTTAAACAAATTCAAGCGGCGGGATTAAAACCCGATAAATATCCCGTTCTTTCTGTCAGTATTGCAGAGGAAGAAGTACAACAAATTGGGGTTGAGTATCTTTTAGGACACTACGCGGCTTGGAATTATTTTCAAACCGTTAAAAGTCCTGCCAACGAGAAATTTGTGAAGGCCTTTAAAGCCAAATATGGTGAAAATCGGGTAACTAATGACCCAGCCGAAGCGGCTTACATTGCGGTTTATCTCTGGAAACAGGCTGTCGAGAAAGCAGGCGTTGCAGATGACTTGGATAAAGTCCGTTTGGCGGCGATCGGTCAGGAATTAGAAGCCCCCAACGGGCCAGTCAAGATGTATCCCAACCATCACATTTCTAAAACTGTTCGTATGGGTGAAGTTAATAAAGATGCCCTTTTTGATATCGTTTGGGCAACAGAAGGCCCCGTTGTTCCAATTCCCTGGAACCAATTTGTTCCTGAAACAAAAGGTTATTCTTGCGATTGGACACGTACTGATATTAAGCCGCCCGAAACTCCTGGTAAATTTAAGGATGCAGCAATGAAAAAATAATTCCTTATGGGGATTTATTTTAGTAATAGAACTTGTAAGTTGTTAAGTATCTAAAACGCATACAGGCAAGGGGCTTAAGCCCCTTGTTAAAAGAATCATTATGCAATCTAAATCCATGACAGCTTATCCAAGAGTTTTATTTGTCTTGTCCCATAAAAGCTTAGAACGGGTTTTACTATTTTTTTAACCTGGCTTGAACCTTCTACATGAATAAAATCAATTAACTAGAATGCGATCGCGGTTATCCCCAACAGAATAACAGTAGTGATATAAACAGACAAATTGTATTATTAATTTTTGCAAGATAAAAATATCGATTAAATCTACATAAATTTACAGGAAAAATAGAAAGATGTCTGCAATATTAGAAGGTTTATTCAATGGCTTAAGTATTGGCTCTGTGTTGCTGATTGCGGCACTAGGACTTGCGATTGTCTTTGGGTTAATGGGTGTAATTAATTTGGCTCACGGTGAGTTAATGATGTTAGGAGCCTATACAACCTATGTGGTTCAAAATGTCTTTAAACCCTTGGGAGAACCTTTTTTTAGTTTATATATTTTAGCCGCGTTACCAATGGCTTTTTTGGTGGCAGGAATAGCGGGTTTAATTTTAGAAAAAGGTGTGATTCGCTATCTCTATGGACGACCGTTAGAAACCTTATTGGCAACCTGGGGCGTAAGTTTGATTTTGCAGCAGTTTGTTCGCAGTGTGAATGGATTATTGGTGATTGCGATCGCGGTCTTTTGTGGATTATATTTTGGTGGTTTGTGGTTTCTCAGTCGTCGCCCAGATTGGGAGCAAATTCGCGGAAAAGCTAGGGTATTATTTATGTTTTTGTCGGGTGCGATCGCGACAGTGGTGGGATTACTGATTAATCAAAGTAAACAAGATAGCCTCATTCGTCCTTGGTTTAGCGCGAGGAATGTGGATGTTACGGCTCCTGCTTGGTTACGAGGAGGTTTTCCTTTGGGAGACTTCCAGTTACCCTATACCCGAATTTTTATTATTATTCTGACTATTCTCTGCATTGTCGGCGTTTATTTCTTCTTTAATCGCTCTAACTGGGGTTTACGTATTCGTTCTGTTACTCAAAACCGAACCATGAGTGCTTGTTTAGGCATTCCCACCGCTCAAGTTGATGCCCTGACCTTTGCGATCGGCTCAGGTTTAGCGGGAATTGCGGGCTGTGCCATTAGTTTTTTAGGGTCAGTCGGGCCGAATACGGGACAAAACTATATTGTGGATACCTTTATGGTTGTAGTTGTGGGAGGAGTCGGTAACTTATTAGGAACGATTATTGCGGCTATGGCGATCGGAATTTTGAGCTATTTAGTGGGTAGTGGCACATTTGCCTTGGTTCTGCCGCCCGATGGTATTTTTAAATCAATTATAGATTTCTTTAACTTTTTTGCCACAACGAGTATGTCAAAGGTGATGATTTTTGCATTGATTATCTTATTTCTACAAGTGAAACCCGCAGGCATTTTCCCCCCCAAAGGACGTACTGCTGAACTTTAATCATTTCTACTGTAAAGACTAAACTTGCGCCCAGTTTAACTCCTTCAAATATTCCAAAAAAGATGACTATAAATCCAGAAATTAGCATATCTAAACGTCAACAAAAAAAACAAAAACTCTTGATTGAAGGAGCCGTTATTATTGGTGTCGTTTTAATTTTTGCTGTGATTTTACCCTTAGTATTACCTGCCTTCCGACTCCGTTTATTTGGTCGTTTTTTATCTTTAACGATTGTTGCGTTAGGCATTGATTTAATTTGGGGTTATACGGGACTGTTGAGTTTGGGTCATGGCATCTTTTTTGCTTTGGGTGGTTATTGTTTAGCCATGTATCTGAATTTACAGTTACCTGCGGGGCAATTACCAGAATTTTTTAGTTTATACGGAGTTAATGAACTTCCTTGGGTTTGGCAACCTTTTTATTCCTTTCCTATAACACTTTTAGCGATTATTATTATCCCTGCAATAATCGCTGGCTTTTTGGGTTATCTCATTTTTAGAAATCGCATTAAGGGTGTTTATTTTTCGATTTTGACCCAGGCGGCGTTACTCGTTTTTTATAACTTTTTCAACGGTCAACAAAAATTAATTAATGGAACCAATGGTTTAAAAACCGATACTCAACCTTTCTTTGGAATGTTGGCTAGTTCTCCCCAGGTTCAATTGGGTTTTTATGAAGCCACTATTGTGGGTCTTATTCTGGTTTATCTACTTTGTCGTTGGTTAACCACTGGACGTTTTGGACGTTTATTAGTCGCCATTCGGGATGATGAAACTCGTGTTCGTTTTACGGGCTATGATCCTACTGGTTTTAAAGTTTTAGTATTTGCTATTTCGGGCGCGATCGCGGGAATTGCTGGAGCCTTATATACCGTGCAAACGGGAATTATTACACCTAGTGTCATGGAAGTCGCTTTTTCGATTGAAATGGTGATTTGGGTCGCTGTGGGGGGAAGATCAACCTTAATTGGAGCGATTATCGGGACTTTATTAGTAAGACTGGGACAAACTTCCTTGAGTGAGAAATTCCCTGAAGTGTGGCTCTTTTTCCAAGGAGCATTATTTTTAATCGTGGTGACGGTTCTGCCTAATGGTTTAGTCGGTTGGATTAAAGAAACGGGCTGGGAACAATTGCGATCGCTGTTGGGATTGCAACGTCGGGTGATTACCTATCCAAGTTTGGCAGAAGATCCAGAAGTAATTGAAGAACGGGAGCAATTAAGTCATAGAGAGGATTAAACGTTTATTTTGGGCTATCACTGTAAATAACGCCTGAAATCTAATAGATTGGTGGATCGTCTCTTAATCTTTTTGATCTTTCTAATCGCTTTGATGTTTCCTGGAGCCGCGCAAAACTTTCTTGACGCGATCGCTCGATGATGAGTGTTTGTAAAATGGGTTCGAGAATACGTTTGGCATCTTGATAACCCCGTTTTTGTAAGAGTTGAATCCGTTCGGGACTGAAATCTAGTAATTTGTTCAGACCACCCATATCTTCTGTTGGACGAATTTCAATTATTGTTTGGTTTGGAAAATCATGACGATTCCATAGTTCACCATTTCCTAAATGAATGACGATCGCATGGGTACAACCGCGATTTGCTAGGGCTTTGAGGGGGACATTATCACCTAGCCAACCATCAACATAATGTTTACCATCAATCTTGCGGGACTTAAAGGCTAAGGGAATAGCGGCACTGGCGAGTAATATTTGATAAATTTCTTCGTCGGTTTCGGCGGATTGGACATGAATATATTCGACGGATTGACCACAAAAGGAGGTGAAGGCATTGCCGATGGTCGGGACAATTTGACCTGCTTTGTGGGTCGATGGAAGAAAGTTATGGGCTGAGGGAAAGGCTGCTACCCAGAGTTCGATGCCTGCTCGCAATTGTTGGGGCTTGATTGCATAGCGTAAAAATTGATCCAGTGGGTTAGGGTCGCAGAAAGATGCGTCTTCCTCTGAGAGAAGTAAATATTGTGCCAAGGATTGCAGTGGATATTTAACTAATTGCCAGTTGATAATGTTGGCTTCACCGAGTTCTTTCCATAGTTGCCAGAGGCGATCGCCTGATTGTTTAAAGGATGTATTAGAGGCGAGGATTGCACCATTAAGCGCACCAATGCTCGTGCCAGCGATAATATGGGGAGCAAAGTCAATTTCTGCTAGATATTTGACCACGCCTGATTGATACGCGCCTTTAGCACCGCCACCTGCTAATACTAATCCGATTTTGGTTTCTTTCATATAAGAACTTAAATTATTGATTTGTAGTGATCGCTTGTTGCCAACTGGTGACTATATCTTCTTTTTTGATTCCTGCTTCGATGAGGACATCAATTAATCCTTCTTCAAAGTTGTCTTCTTCGATGATGATTTGGCGATCGCAGTTATCTTTTTCGATGAGTCGCGCATGAAATATTACATTATCCAGCCATTTTTGTTTATCAAAGCCTGTGGCAAGAACAACAAAGTTACCAGATTCAAGGTCACAAACTGGATAGAGCTTAATTGCTTGAATACTCGGTTGATCAATGGTTGCAGCATTCACTATTTTTTTGATTATTTCTGCATAATTTAGTGAGTTATTCATAAGGAAAAGATAAATCATCTCGTCTAGACATTATTGTTCTTTATTAGGTAAATGTTGATTTACATAGTCTTTTTGCTGATCAACATCATTTATTAGTTGCGGGCTTTTATCCAAAATATAATCAAATGCACGCCTCGAAGCCTCACGATCTTCTGCTGATCGTTTACCTGCTTCAATTGATTTCTTTAGGTCATCTTGATAGCTCTTTAAAAACTGATCAAGTTCGGCAAAACAACTGACAATTCCAGATTGAAAATCGTCCTGAAGATAACTAAGAATCTGGCCTGTCACTTTTTCAACCGCAGATGAGATTGATTGATTAAAGGAATTGGTAATTTCATCAATCGAAACCTTATAAAATGTTTCACTTTTTGCAACTGCTTTAGCATCGTATGTACGAGTAACCCCGTCCCAATCTTTTCTGGATTCGGTTTGACCAGTGGAGGAGGTGTCGTTATGCTCTACAAGCCACAATGTGTACCAAATTCTTTCTTTGACTTCTTTGTTATGTTCCCAAAGACCAAGTGTGTACCATCTCCGCTCTTTAACCATTTCACCTGCTTCATAAACCGTCTTAACATCCGACTTTGCGCTAACATTTAAGGAAATATTTTGTTCAAGTTCAACATTACCCAAAATATCTGGTAGCTGTAGATTTACATTGAATGTTTGTGCCAATCGTCTTTGGGCTTGCTGAATAACTGGCAGGCTCTCTTTTTTGATAAGGGATTCAATATTTTGGCGAGATTGTGTAACTTTTTTTAAAGCATTTTCTCTCGCATCGATCATTAAAGCATTGACAATATTTCTTGCTGACGCATTTGCTTGTTCAATGAATTTATCTGCTTCTGCTTTAGAGTTAAATTCAGTTGAACTAGCCCCTTGTTTAACGCCAAATGATTCAGCTATATCAAACAATCCTTGAAAAACCTTTTTCATCCATCCTGCTTGATCAGACTCTCGCTTGTCAAAAATCCTCTTAAACTCTGCACTGCTTTCTTTTTCCATCTTACGGAGACTAATAGTTAATTCTTTCTCTAGATTTTTAGCCAGAGTATTGACTTGAGTTTTAAGTTTATTTTGGCAATCTACAAGAATAGTCAAATCACGTTCTAAGGCAGCGATTTGTCCCTGTAATGTCTGAATGTCTTTACCAAAAGCATTTTTCTGAAGATTAATACTGTTTTGAAGTGCTGTTAACCGTTCGCGCACCTCATAAAGAGCCTTGAAAAGTGTAAGCGGGGCTGCTTGTGCCATCAGTGCATCGATCGCTTTTTCTAAAAATTCAGCAAATCCTGACTCATTCCATACATCAGTTGCGGCCTCTTCCATATCAGCCATATTAACTTTTTTCTGGAATTTCTTGAACCAAGAATCACCATAATATTGCCCTCCAAGCAAATCTGATGTTTTCATATCTTGGGGATTTGTAAATCCTTTTTTCTGTTCATTCCAAAAATTAGAAGAATAAGCAGCACGCGAAGCAGAAATCTCAAACACTCGATC
>JBEIFD010000067.1:0-10372 GCA_040382535.1 Merismopediaceae cyanobacterium | reverse complement strand
GATCGCCGAGAAGGTCGGCCTCCTTTGCTTTTGGTTCATGGATTTGGGGCTTCAACGGATCATTGGCGAAAAAATATTGTGGAACTTCAAGACGATTTTGAAGTTTGGGCGATCGATTTATTGGGGTTTGGGCGTTCGGCGAAACCTGTTTTACAGTATGGCGGCGACCTGTGGCGAGACCAACTACAAGCATTTATTACCGAAGTAATTCAACAACCAGCCGTTTTAGCGGGAAATTCCTTGGGGGGATATTCCTCACTTTGTTTAGCTTCTTATCATCCTGATTCAGCGAAAGGGCTGATTTTGCTCAATAGTGCAGGGCCTTTTAGTGACGCCTTGGTTGCGAGTAAATCTAATCCGATTCAAAAATTGATCCGCACGGTTTTGCTGCAATCCTGGGCAAGTTATTTATTATTCCAATACGTCCGTCGTCGCCAAAATATCCGCAAAACCCTCGAAAAAGTTTATCTTGATCAATCGGCGGTCACGGATCAGTTAGTGGAAGATATCTATCGTCCTTCCTGCGATCGCGGTGCGCCCCAGGTATTTGCCTCAGTTTTTAAAACGCCCCAGGGGGATTCAGTCGATAAATTGTTAGCGTCGGTCAATTGTCCTTTATTAATGCTGTGGGGAGAGGGCGATCCCTGGATGAAATGCAAGGAAAGAGGCGAAAAATTTAAGCAATATTATCAAAACTTAACGGAATATTACCTACAGGCAGGTCACTGTCCCCACGATGAAATTCCTGAACAAGTAAATCAACTGATCCGTGATTGGGTACGAGAAAAATCTGTAGAGAATTGTAAAGAAAGTTAGCTAAATTTAAAGCTTGATTGCGATTTTTAAACTAATCCCAACGGAGATGTTATCGTTTAGAACATTCTTATATTTGGCCACTTTGGTTTAGCTATGTATAAAAGCAATCAGGATAAGGATTATCTCAGTGCGGCACTAACGGCAGGTATTGGTGCAGGGATTGTCACAACCTTCGCCGTTGCCCAGGGACAGCATCCGATTATTGCACTAGGTATCACCGCGATCGCGACTTTGGCGACTATTATTTGTCATCAACTAGATTTAATTTAATCTTTTCCAAGGGCCATCTGCGATCGCCTTCTCTGGACACAAAAAAAGCGATCGCCTTAATATTTTCTTACTTGTAAACTTCGATATAAATACGAACCCAACCTGAAAATTATTTTTTGGGAAGAGTTTTGGATGGTGAGAATTTGGGCATCGCTTGAACAGGAGCGGCAACAATCTTACAGTCAGCAATTCGTTTGGTTAGGTTCGTGTATTCCAAACGCCCACCATTAATTTGATATTCATCCCTGGGATTGGGTAAATGGCCAATGGGCGCATCTAGGGAATAGTTGAGATTTTCTTTAAACAGTATCCATTCGTTATTTTGTCGCCAACCCACTTGTGTCCCGAATTTATCGTAGGCATCGGGAGCCATTAAGCGTCCAGGTTTATTGCCTGTGTCCACGAAAATGGGATATTGAACACTAAAGCCAAAGCGACCATTGGAGGCTTGTTTCCAAAGATCATCAATGGTTTTGAGATCCCAACAGGGACTGTTATTAATATCTTCGGCCGTTAACCAGCCTTGTTTGTCTCGGTTCACGGCTTGTAACATTAATCGGCGCGTTTCATCATTGCTTTCTCGCCATTTTTTAGCCGCCAGAAGATTTTTAAGGGGAAGATAATCAATTTTGCTGTCTGGAGACACTAGGCTAGTCGTCATTTCTGTTGATGTCGGACTAGGGGCGGCCAATTGGGCAAAAGCACTATTCACGGGAATCAGTAAAACGGCGATCGCCAATAGAAATTTATTAATAGCCAGAATTTTGGTCATACTCATCGCCTGGGACTTATTTGTAGAGATACTCGATTCATAGAATAACATAGGACTTTACGTTCTACGGATTTAATCTGCTGATTTTAAATAACAAAATGGCAATTACTCGTTTTCTTCCGATTGCATCAAGCGTTGTTTAAGAATTTGAGGATCTCCCTGGGCAACAACTTGCCCCCCTTCTAACAAAAAAGCTCCATCACAATAATTTAATTCTTCCAGTCGATGGGTCACCCAAAGAGCCGTCATTCCGCGATTTTTGACTAATTTTTGGACTTGTACCACTAATTCTAATTGGGTATCAGGATCAAGCAGAGCTGTGGGTTCGTCTAAAATCAACACTTCACAATGACGGGCGATCGCGCCTGCAATGGCGATCCGTTGTTTTTGTCCCCCACTGAGGGCATAGATCGGACGACGCTCCATTTCCAAGAGGTTAACGGCGGCTAAAGCTTCTCCGACCCTGGCATGAACTTGGGGGATAGACAAATTTTCTTTCACCAAACCAAAGGCCACATCCGCTCCCACCGTCGGCATGACCAATTGATGATCGGGATTTTGAAAGACAAAACCCAAAGGCTCGTCTAGGCGAATTTCTCCCGATTGGGGCGTTAACAAACCTGCGAGCAATCTCAAGAGTGTGGATTTGCCACTGCCATTATTGCCCAACAACATCCAAAATTCCCCCCTGGGAACTTCTAGGGAACAGGCAGAAAGAATGGGGTTCGACTCATTCCATTCAAAATATAAATCCTTCACCGCGATCGCGGACTTGACCTGATTCATCCTCAAATTATGCCGATAGAATGCTTTCAATCATAAAGCGATCGGGTATGATTAGCTATTGGACAGCCTACTTCCTAGACTAGGAGCATTCATTTTGTTAGACGAACAAGCCAAAAAAACTTTATTGCGTAAAATCCCTCACGGACTCTACATTTGTGGCGTAAAGGATGAGGAAGAAGTCAATGGATATACTGCCAGTTGGGTGATGCAGGGATCGTTTCAGCCTCCCTTGGTGATCAACTGTGTGCGTGCCGATTCGGGTTCCCATGCCATGATCAAAAATTCTGGTGTGTTTGCCCTTAGTTTTTTAGACGAAAATCAGAAGGATTTAGCGGCTCAGTTTTTTAAACCCAAACAACGGGTAGGCAATAAGTTTGAAGACGTTGAATTTTATGAAGGCCCAGAAACGGGCTGTCCCATTATCCAAGATTCCCTGGGTTATGTGGAATGCCGAGTGGTTGGCCAAGTTGAGCATGGCGATCACACGGTTTATGTAGGGGAAGTAATAGGAGCAGGAATTCATCGAGAAGGGAATCCCTTGTTATTAGAAAGCACAGGCTGGCAATACGGAGGCTAGAAACAATAAATGGGGTGAATTATTTGACAGAAATAGACTAAAACGAGAAATTTTTGTCTAAATCAAATAGGCTGTTAATTATCTAAAGCTCGTACAGGCAAGGGGCTTAAGCCCCTTGTTACCAAACTTTAAAATCATTGTTCGATCTGAATGCGTGACTGCCTGTCCTGTTTTATGACTCTAGAACTTCAGCAAGCCCCAACTTTAAACACCCCGTTCAACGGCGACTTTTGCTTGTTTAAACTCAATGTTGAGGCGATTTTTGAGTTTTTCAGGGATAGGACGACTTCCATAGGCAGTATAGTAACCTGCTAGGGAATTAAGAGCCGTTTGCATAGTCGTGAAAGAACGCAAGCCACCCGACTTGGTTTCTCGGCGATAGCGGGAAATGTAATCGTTGATTTGTTCTCTGGCGGTTGTTTGAATTGCGGCTAAATCTGGGGCATCACTGGGTAAATCGAGAGCCGTCGTCAAGGTTTCGATGACTGTCAAAGTATCTTGGCTATAATTGCCCGTTAGCCCTGTGGAGCTATTACATCCCGTTAAACCAATGACGGCTACCAGAACTAAGGCCAGTAAACGAGACCAATAATTTTTTAAAGACATGATTGCGTTATATCCCTCTAATTTTATGATTACAAATTACTTTATCCTATCAGGATCTTGCCCTAAATTTTCTTAAAACGAAGAGGGCAAAAAGGGATATTTGAGCAATGGACAAAAACGGAGAGAGAATCTTGAGTAAGCCACGGTGAGACGGTTCAGGGTTTTGTCCAGGCTAATTAATGAAATTTAATGTTACAAAAGAGATATTCACGATTCATTCTCCTTTTCTGATTACGCACTTTCTTTATTCAACTTCTATGATCTGGCCCTTAAAACCCAAAAGTACTAAACAAATTGCTCGCATTGAAATTTCAGGCGCGATCGCGGGAAATACCCGTGACCAAGTCTTAAAAGCCCTTAAAACGGTCAAAGAAAAGAAATTTCCTGCCCTACTGTTGCGAATTGATTCCCCAGGCGGAACGGTCGTCGAGTCCCAAGAAATCTATGAAGCCCTGAAAAAATTAGGAGAAACGGTCAAAATTGTCGCCAGTTTTGGCAATATCTCTGCTTCTGGTGGGGTGTATGTCGGCATGGGAGCGAGTCATATCATGACCAATCCTGGGACAATTACGGGCAGTATTGGGGTGATTTTGCGAGGAAATAATCTAGAAAGACTCTTGGAAAAAGTGGGGGTATCTTTCAAAGTCATTAAATCTGGCCCCTACAAAGATATTTTGGCCTTTGACCGAGAATTATTGGCAGAAGAGCAAGAAATTCTCCAGAATATGATAGATGACACCTATCAACAATTTGTTGAAACCGTTGCAGAAGCGAGAAAATTATCGGTGGAAGCCGTTAAGCAATTTGCCGATGGGCGAATTTTTACGGGCAAACAAGCAGTGGAATTGGGGTTAGTCGATCGCTTGGGAACGGAAGAGGATGCACGGGTTTGGGCCGCAGAACTGGCGGGATTAAACCCTGAAAAGGCAGAATTTTTTACCATCGAAGAACCTAAACCCTTCTTGAAAAAAGTTCTGAATCAGAATCAACTTTCCCTGCAAACAAACCAACTTAATAATGTTGTCAATTGGCTAGATTTTGAGTTATCGACCAGTGGACAACCGCTCTGGTTATATAAACCGTAGGGGCGAATTGCGTTCGCCCTTATTCTTATTCTTCGCCCTTATTCTTATTGATGATCGCCCTTATTCTTATTCTTCGCCCTTATTCTTATTGATGATCGCCCTTATTCTTAGCCACCTTGGGCAATCTGGGGATGGCGACCGAGTAACCCCGTCATTAGTCGTAAAGAAAAGACTTTTAAGGGATGAACATGACGCATCATCTCTAAACCCACTCGACGAGAGAAAACCAAGGGCAACCAATTATTAGAAAAAAGTCGGTCTAACAAATCTGTAAAGCCTAAAATAACCAGGTTTTCGGGTTTCCGCCAGTTCTCATAACGCTTTAAGACTTTGAGAGTGCCAATATCTTCTCCTCGTTGGGCGGCTTCTTGCAAAATTTGGGCTAGGGCCGCCGCATCCCTAATGCCTAAATTTAAGCCCTGACCCCCGACAGGATGACAACAATGGGCCGCATCCCCTACTAATGCCAACCGAGATTGTACATAGTGATCGCTCTGCATCAGTTGAACGGGAAACAAAATCGGCGATCGCACTAACTGTACCGAACCGAGGACACCGTTAAGACGTTTTTCCAGTTGGGCAATAAAGGATTTTTCATCTAATTCCGCCAGAGTTCTCGCCTGGGCGTGGGGAGCCGTCCAAACGATCTGACAACGATTTCCAGGTAACGGTAAAATGCCCATTGGCCCCGTTTCACAAAACCGTTCAAAGGCAATGTTATTAATGGGAGCTTGATGCTGAATGGTAAAGGCTACACAGGATTGCCAATATTTCCAACCGCGAGTTTTAATGTCTGCTAGATTGCGAATCCGAGATTTAGCTCCATCGGCCCCGATAACCAGTTTGGAAGTGATCAAAATTTCGCATTCTACTTTTTTTATCCGTATTTCTGCTTGATTTTCTGAATAGTCAACGGCTACCACCTCGGCGGGACGAATCCAGTCAACATTAGGACAATCGGCTAAAAATTCATGGAGAGCCGATAAAATAACGGGATGTTCTCCGACATAACCGAGATCTGCTGTTCCGAGATCCTGGGTTTCAAAGGGGACAGGATTGGGATACTCTCCATCAGAGAGATTAATGTGTTGAAATTTCCCAATTTTAGGGAAAATATTTTCCCAAACACCGATCCCCGTCAAAATACGACTGGAAAGCAGGGATAGGGCGTAGGCTTGGGGTTTTACAAGAGATTGCTCAGGAGATTGGGCTTCGATGATGGCAATTCTTAAGCCTGATGTTTTGAGGGCCGCGGCCAGGGTTGTACCAACGATTCCGCCGCCTACTATGGTGAGATCGTAGGGCAGGGATGAATCTATCATCGGGGCTGATAATGGGGACATTTTAGCTCTGCGTTGGGTTAATTAAAAATATCTGACTCCTTAATATATTGTTACTTAATTTTTTCGGATAGACAAGGTTGGAGTTTGATCACAAGAGTGGAAAAAGTCGGCGATCGCGTTTTTTACTGACGATTATGGAGAGCATCAAAATCGAGAATTGGCCCCTGGGGAACGATCGCGGAAGGATTGAGCCAGGGATGAGAAAGATAATAATGTTTTTTAATATGGTCTAAATTGCAAGTAGATTTTACGTCATCGTATTGATACAAGTCCCGTAGATAATTCCAGAGATTAGGATACTCATAAATATGGCGTAAATTGCATTTGAAATGGACATAATAAACCGCATCAAAGCGCAATAAAGTGGTGAATAAACACCAATCGGCCTCGGTAAGGCGATCGCCACAGAGATAACGTTGCTGTCCTAAAACCGCTTCCCAATGGTCTAGATGTTGAAAAAGTTCGGTCACGCCTTCTTCGTAGGCCACCTGGGAAGTCGCAAATCCTGCCCGATAAACGCCGTTATTAATGGGTTGATAAATGGCATCAATAGTTTGATCAATTTTTTCTTGTAATTCAGGAGGACAAAAATCCGTCGGATTAGTCGAGATCGCCTGAAATTCATGATCCAACATCCGAATAATTTCACGGGATTCGTTGTTAACAATGGTATGAGTTTGTTTATCCCAAAGAATCGGCACTGTCACTCGCCCTGTATAATCAGACTTCGCTAGGGCGTAAATTTCTCGCAAATACTGCTTTTGATTAACCTGATCGGGAATCGCGCCAGGAGCATCACTGAACCACCAGCCCTCATCGCCCATGTAGGGATCAACAATTGAAATGGTAATCGCGTCCTCTAGTCCCTTAATTTTTCGCATAATCAGGGTGCGGTGCGCCCAGGGACAGGCGAGGGAAACATAAAGATGATAGCGGCCAGCTTCGGGCTGAAAGGGATTGTCGCGATCGCTGTTTATCTGGGAACGGAAGGTTGTGGGTTGCCGTTGAAACCGTCCTTGATTGTCCTGCACATATTCCTTGCGATGCCATTTTCCTTCGATCATCATTCCCGTTGCCATGATTTTTTCCTGCTATTTTTTCTGCAAAATGTGGACTGCTATTAATCTTGGTTCCAATGGCCTAAGCCTGATAACCCTTAACCAATTGGACAAAATTAGACAAAATTTTCAGACCCAAATCGGCGGATTTTTCGGGGTGAAACTGGACGGCCATCAAATTATCCTGAGCGATCGCGGCGGTGACGAGTTGTTGGCCGTGCGTAACCGTTGCGGCTCTGACCTGGGGATCAAGGGGATCAACGTAGTAGGAATGAACAAAATAAACGTAGGGATTTTCAGGTAAATCGTGCCAGAGGAAATTATCTGCTTGGGTAAAATCTAGCCCATTCCAACCCATGTGGGGAATCGTGAGTCCAGGTTCTGACTGGAAACGCCGTACTTTGCCTGGAATAATGCCTAAACCTGGTTCGCTTCCTTCTTCGGATTCATCAAACAAAATTTGTAAGCCCAAACAAATTCCCAAAAAAGGTTTCCCTGATGCGATCGCGGCTCTAATCGGTTCAACTAACTGGCGATCGCGTAATTGCTTGACGGCGGGATCAAAAGACCCGACCCCAGGTAAAACCACTCCATCGGCGGCGGACAAATCATCGGGGGAATTGGTTACCCTGGGATTGGCTCCCACCTTTTCTAGTCCCTTACAGGCTGAGTGGAGATTGCCCATGTCATAGTCAATAACTGCAATAAATCCCATTTTTAAAATTAGAAAAATTTACGGACGAATCACTTTTATTTTAGTTGAATCCTGTTCTAAGGAAATTTCACAAAACTGAACAATAAGATTAAAATGCCAAACGCCAAACGATACCAAATGAAAACCCAGGTATTATTTTTTTGTAAATACTTTAATAACCAGGCGATCGCTAAATAGGAGAAAAAAGCGGCAGAAATAACGCCAATCACTAACGGAAATACCGTTTCTCCCGAAAATCCTGATTTAAACGCATCTTTTAATTGTACTAATCCCGCTAGGGTAATGGCAGGAATCCCCAACAGAAAAGAAAAGCGTGCAGCCGTAGCCCGTTCTAAATTGATAAATAGGCCCGCCGTCAGCGTGGAACCCGATCGCGACACCCCTGGAATAATAGCCATTGCCTCGGCAAATCCCATCACAACCCCGTCCTGCCACCGTAATTTTTCAAAGGGGCGACGATGGGTTCCCACTTTTTCAGCCAAAGCCAACAACAACGACATTACAATAGACGCGATCGCGATCGTTGTTAAGCTATGCAGAGGGGAATTGTCTAAATCGGGAACGAAAATTTTGACTAACAAGCCAAAAAAAATAATCGGTAACGTTCCCAGCCCAATCCCTAACGCTAACTTAAATTCCAAAGAACTATAATCCTTCGTCCTAATCGCTTTGAGCATTCCCATCGTAATTTGGGATAAATCTTGCCAAAAATACCAAATAATCGCGGCAATACTGCCTAATTGAATGACTGCTATATAGGCAACCCCTGGCTTTGTCCAACCGAATACTTGAGGGATAATGGTCAAGTGAGCAGTACTACTAATCGGCAAAAATTCTGTTAAACCCTGAATAAGCCCTAAAATTAACGCCTCGAACCAATTAATCGGGTCAGGAGTCTTTGTGGCGGCTTCTGTCATCGACTGAGCATTCACCAGGGTATTATTCAGAGAAAATGTCGTCACTCCCATTAAGGCACAAATACCAAAAAATCCAAGTTTGCGAAAAAGCATTATTTATGATGTATCCGAAAGGACTAAAAGATTCTAGCTCAAAAATGGAGCAAAATTTTCTACTTCCCGATTGTTAACCATTTAGATATATGCGATACATCAACTTAAATTCGGATAAAATAGACTTATAATTATTTCGGGCCTCACAACCCAACTACTTTAGTGGATTTATACGACCCCATAGGGGAATATATCCAAGTAATTTTGGTTTTTAGTCAGCATTTTCTCCTATAGAAATTGATAGAACTTTTAACCAATTACTTGACAGCACTAAGAATGTGTAGTTCCATAATTATATTAGGGTCTTTATGACTCTTGTGCGTTTACATCACCAATCTCCAGTTAGAATTCAAGAACATGTCCAACAAAATCAAAGGCACAGTTAAATGGTTTAATGAGACGAAAGGCTTCGGCTTTATTACACCAGAGGACGGCTCAAAAGATATATTTGTCCATTTTTCAGCGATCGCGGATAGTGGCTTCAAAACCCTAAACGAAGGACAGCGCGTAGAATTTTCTATCGAACAAGGTCAAAAAGGCCCTGCTGCTGCACAGGTCACTTGTATCTAGGTAATATTTTCTGACGACTTTTCTTGTTCTTCGGATCAATCAAAGTCAGTCAAAAATCTTTTTATCCTGAGATAAACCCAAGATATTTTATTTAAAAATTCTTTGAATACAGTCACAACAGAGGTTTTAAGATCATCCTATTTTGAATCTTTTCCAGTCTAATCCAATCAATTTTGGGTCGGAAATCTAAAGGCTAGATAGATTTATCAGAATAGCGATCGCGATTGAAGCCTTATTTTTGTACCCAATCCGAGTTATCCGAAAAGAAAATACTCGAATAATCTTGGACGAATCAGCTAATCTTTGATTTTTAAATTCCTTAATATCAAAAGTTTGCCCCCTCCCTGCCTTAATTTTAAAGTAGGGATTTTTTATTTTGGATGAATATCGAAATTTCAAGCTTGAACTGTTAATCCTGAACAGAATCCGAGGGTCACTCCGCCCTTAAACTAAAATTTGGCTGTTTAATAATCTCAATCCCATTCATAAATTTATGAGCAATACCACTGATTTCATCAACGAAGAAGCCGCAACGAGAGTCCGCATCCTCAGTGAAGCCCTTCCCTACATCCAACACTTTGCGGGACGTACCGTTGTCGTCAAATACGGTGGTGCGGCGATGAAAGATAGTTCCCTCAAGGATAAGGTGATTCGAGATATTGTTTTTATGGCGTCCGTCGGCGTTCGTCCTGTGGTCATTCATGGAGGCGGGCCAGAAATTAATAGTTGGTTAGATAAATTAGGCATCGAGCCAAAGTTTCAAG
>JBEIFD010000066.1:0-10476 GCA_040382535.1 Merismopediaceae cyanobacterium | reverse complement strand
GTGCATCTTTAACAATTGCGTTATTAAAAGAAACTCCAGTTAAATTGGCTCTAATCAAATTAGCTTTCTTTAAATTAGAACCACTGAGATCAGCGTCTGTTAGATTTGCTTTCGTTAGAATAGCCCCAATCAAATTAGCACCAATTAAATTAGCTTCTACTAAATAAGAGTTCCTTAAATACGCATAACTAAGATCAACACCAGTTAGTCTTCTATTGTTCTGCTCAATATTTACTATTTCCCAAACTAAACGCCATTCATCAGCAATAACTGTTTTTTGATCTATCTGGGAATTTGTAAGGTTAGCCCCACTCAGGTTAGCCCCAATCAGATTAGCTCCACTCATGTTAGCCTTTCTCAGGTCAGCCCCAATCAGATTAGCTCCACTCATGTCAGCCTTTCTCATGTCAGCCTTACTCAGGTCAGCTTTAAACAGGTCAGCTTTAAACAGGTTAGCCCCACTCAGGGCAGCCTTAAATAGATCAGTCTTTCTCAGATCAGCCCAACTCAGATTAGCCCCAATCAGATTAGCCCCACTCAGGTCAGCCCAACTCAGATTAGCCCCACTCAGATTAGTCCCAATCAGGTCAGCCCCAATCAGGTCAGACACACTCAGGTCAACCCTACTCAGGTTAGCCCCGCTCAGGTTAGCTTTTCTCAGGTCAGCCTTACTCAGGTCAGTACCACTAAGATCAGCACCGATTAAATCTGTTTTAATATCTAAACCAACAAGTTTAGCTAACTCAACAAAATTATCCGTATCTGCTTCGATAATTCGCTGATACGCTTCTTCAACTTCTTGAATAAAATCTGCATCAATCATAACGCAACACCTGTCGACTTAGATAGGGTTGGGTCTTCTGTTTTAAAAGTGATTGCGCCAACTTTAACTCAAGTGCTTTAAATTGATTTCTAGAAATATCATCTTTAAATAAATTTTCTAAACCTGTAATCACAACCTGACGCATTTCAGGTGTAAATGTCGCCTCAATACCCCAGGATTTTTTCTTGTCCTCAATTAACATTTTACCCAAGGAATCAGCTAATTCCCCCATCAAAACAGGTTCTTCCGTTTTATTTTCAAAAACCCACACAGGCTGATCATCCGCTCCCTTGTGACTAATCTGAGCAATTTTAAGCTGAAACTTATCCGAAAGGGAATCTTTCTGACGATTTTCCCCCACTGCCTCTAAGCCCGCCTTCGATAAATCAGGAGCCAAAGACCCTTTAACTTGAGACTTTCTTTCCTTTTCTCCCCCTGATTGACGTTCAACACTTAACTCCATTTCCAATAACTTTTTTAAATCCTTATTTTTCAACTCAGAAGGCATTTTGCCATTCTTTAGCTTTAAGCGTAACTCTCCTCCCTGCAAACCAAACTTAACCCGTCCAAAGGAAAAATCAACCCACTGCTCATTAAAATTAATCGTCACAAATAGGTTGATTGCTTCAGACCCAGACTTTCTACTGAATGGCCATAGCCTCTTAGATTTAACCGCGACAACTTCTCCCGAAATCTCCAAATGCAGACATTCAGGACACCTATTCTCATATTCCGTTACCGCGATCGCCTTTGACCCCATACCATCACAAACCCTTAGAATCATTGACTAAAAATTATAGCGTAGGACGGACTGCAAAAAGTTCACTAAAAACCAGGACAATTGATTTGTTTTAACCCAGATCTAAGATTTTTATCTAAAACCGCGATCGCCTTGAAAGACAAGCCATCAGAAATGTCATCGATTTCACAAAAATCCCCTCACCATTGATAATAATAATTTGAGCCGTATTCAGGGTTTGGCATGATTAATGATTTTCGCGATCGCCTCAAAAACACATTTTCCAATGGGCAGGATCACCTCACAGAATCTTCTGAAAACCATAGAGAATCAGAAGAAAAGCTTGATCTACCCCAAAAGATGATTCCCACTGAAGAAACGGAACCTGAGATAGAATCTTTGGCTGAAGAGAGTCAGGAGATACCGATTGAGCCTAGTGAATCTGTTGAAACAGAGTCGGTCGAGCCAGAAATAGAACCCGAAGCGGCGAAAAATTTGCTGGAACGATGGGAAATTCCCCCCTTAAATACAGTATTAAAAGAAGAAATCAATCCAACGCTCCTACTGCCCACAACCGAGCAGAAGATAACTCCCGATGCCAGTGTAGATAAAAAAACGGTCAAAAAAACCTTTCCTTGGCTAGTAGGCGGCGGAATATTACTGATTATGGGCGGTATTACTCTCTTTGCCCCCAAAGCGATAGATTGGGTAGAAAACCAACAACAACAACAGGTACCGAAAACCCTAGAAACCGAAAGCAATCAACCCTCAGAGGTGTTACAACTCGCGACCCTTGCCCCTGAAAAAAGAGAAGCACAACTCAAGGCGATCGCGACTCAATCCGAATCCAGTTTGGAGCGGAGTCGGGCGAAATATTTATTGGCGGCTGATCTGTTGAAAGCCTATAAAGGCGGTGAGGCAATTCAGTTATTAGAAAATTTAGAACAGGAATATCCCATTCTCGCGCCCTATATTTTGCTTAAGCGGGGACGGGGTTATGAATTGTCTAATGAAAAAATCAAAGCTCAAGAAACCTGGCAGGAAATTCTGAAAAAATATCCCGATTCTCCTGTGGCAGTTGATGCCCTGGATTTATTGGGACGGTCTGACCCGAAATATTGGGATCAGGCGATCGCGGAACATCCGACCCATCCCCGCACCCTAGAGATTTTGCACCAGCGTCTTAAGAAAGATCCCCAGTCAGTGGATCTGATGCGTCAGATTATCAAAACCTCTCCCGATGACAGTTCTACGCCCAAAATTCGGACGGTCTTAGTTAAAGATCATGCCGAGCAATTAACACCCCAAGATTGGACGGCGATCGCCGATAGTTATTGGCAACAACGGGAGTATGGAAAAGCCCTTTCTGCCTACGCAAAAGCCGAAGAAACTCCCCAAAATCTTTACCGTTTAGCCCGTTCCCAACAGATTCAAGATAAAAAAACGGATGCGATCAAAAATTATCAATTACTGATTGAGCGTTATCCTAATCTGCCTGAAACCGCCCAATCTTTAAGACGATTAGCCGCTCTCACGCCTCCTCCACAAGCGATCGCCTATTTAGACCAACTCATTCAAAAATTTCCTGAAGACGCGCCCAATGCGCTGCTCAAAAAAGCCAATCTTCTGGATAAAATCGACCCAAATTTGGCCCAAAAGACTAGGGAAACTCTCTTAAAAGATTATTCTTTCTCAGAAGCGGCGGCAGAATATCGTTGGGAACAGGCACAAAAACAAGCCAAAGCGGGAAATTTAGTTAAAGCCTGGGAATGGGCGCAGAAATTAACCCAAGCCAATCCCGACAGCGCGATCGCCCCTAAAGCAACCTTTTGGATCGGGAAATGGGCCCAGCAACTCAGTCGTCCTGATGATGCAAAAGCGGCCTTTGAAAATGTCTTAGCCCGTTATCCCCACTCCTATTTTGCTTGGCGGGCAGCGGTTTTGTCGGGTTGGCAAGTCGGTGATTTTAATAGTGTGCGCTTTTTACAGCCTAAGATCGTCATGCCCACCACTCGTCCTTTACCAACGGCGGGATCGGATATGTTTAAAGAGCTTTACCGTCTTGGCCAAGATAAAGATGCGATCGCCCTTTTTGAAGCAGAAATGAGTGACAAAAAAGAATTAGATGTCTATCAAAGCTTTACCGATGCCCTGCTCAAACTCACCCAAGGCGACTATTTAGCAGGGATTAATCAAGTTCTCAACCTGAGAGATTTCAGTAATCCCCAACATCAAAAACAATGGCAAACCCTCCGTCAAACCCCCGACTATTGGCAAGCTTTATTTCCCTTTCCCTACAAACAATCCATTTTAGATTGGTCAGAAAAACGCCAACTCAATCCCCTCTTAGTGGCATCCCTGATCCGCCAAGAATCCCGCTTTGAAAAAGAAATCCGTTCCCCCGTCGGTGCGACAGGATTAATGCAGGTCATGCCCTCTACCGCCGATTGGATCGCGCCCCAGATTGATCTCAAGAAATTTTCCCTAACCAATCCCCAAGACAATATTAATATGGGAACCTGGTATTTTCAGCATACCCACGACGAATACAGCAATAATTCAGCCCTCGCTGTCGCCAGTTACAATGCAGGGCCAGGTAACGTTGCTAAATGGTTAAAAGAATATCAAGGTAGCGATCCCGATCTCTTTATCGAGAATATTCCTTTCTCTGAAACTAAAAATTATGTAGAGTCGGTCTTTAGTAATTATTGGAATTATATGCGGATTTATAATCCCGAAGTCTCTCAATTATTATCCCATCTTCCCAAATAAAATTTTGGAGAACGAGAAGGCTTCCCGTCAGCAATTTTTACAATTGAATGACCAATATTTCCCTAATAAGACCTTTACCAAAAATTATCTTCCCATTAAAATTCATGTGGAAAGCGATCGCGAAAAACATCAGTGAAACCATTCAAAGATCCTTTGAAATTGAGCAAAAACGGTCAGTCAGTGGGGGTTGCATTAATCAGGGCTATGCAATTACAGGCAACGGATTAAGCTATTTTGTCAAACTCAATCAAGCCTCTCAACAGGCAATGTTTATCGCTGAGAGCCTCGGACTCCAGCAAATGGCAGAAACTCAGACCATTCGAGTCCCTCAAACGATTTGTTGGGGAATGGCCGAAAAATCGAGCTATTTGGTCTTGGAATGGCTGGAATTAGGGGGAGCAACCTCTGGCTCTTGGTTAGAAATGGGCCGAAACTTAGCAGCAATGCACCGTCATTCTGGCTCAAATCAATTTGGCTGGGAGCGGGACAATACCATCGGCTCTACAACCCAAGTTAATCCTTGGACAACTAGCTGGGCTGATTTTTTTGCTGATCATCGTATTGGCTATCAATTAAAACTCGCTCAACGCAAGGGAGGTGATTTTAAGAATTATGCTGAAATTATCGAAAAAACTAGGCATTATTTGAAAAATAGAAACCCCCAACCGTCCTTGGTTCACGGGGATTTATGGTCGGGGAATGCTGCTATTCTCAACACTGGAGAACCTGTTATTTTTGACCCCGCCACCTATTACGGCGATCGCGAAGTGGATATTGCCATGACCGAACTTTTCGGAGGATTTCCTGCCGCCTTTTATCGGGGCTATAACGAAATTTTTCCCTTGGATTCAGGCTATTCTGACCGAAAAACCCTCTACAATCTCTATCATATTTTGAATCACTTCAACCTGTTTGGCGGTGGCTACGGCTCCCAAGGCCAGAGAATGATCCAACAAATTTTCAGCCATTTCTAAAAAAATCTCCCCAATCACTCCTTAACCTCAACCTTTGATTTAGAAAACTCAATCCAAGCCAAAGCCGCGATCGCAATCACCACCACAATCAAAACAACGACTCCAAATTTGGCCGCAAGGGAAACCAACTGCTCAATGGGCATCAATCGTCCCAGAAAAAAGGAAAGCGTTATCGTCACCGTTGCCCAGAGGGTCGCGCCCCCAAAATTACACAATAAAAATTGGGCGTAGGGCATTTTCACAATTCCTGCCATTGGGCCAGCAAAAACCCGCAGTAGGGCAACAAAGCGACCAAAAAAAACGGCTCTGGGGGCATTATTGCTAAATTGTTTTCTTGCTTCTTCGAGTCTATGTTCAGAAATCTTGAAAAGTTGTCCTGCTTTGAGGAGGAATTGCCAACCGCCCCAACGACCGATCCAATATCCACAGTTGTCACCGAAGGCGGCCCCAACAATGACAGTGAATAAAACGAGCCAATAATTTAATTCGCCGCTACCAGCAAGAAATCCGCCGACAATGGTGATGGTTTCGCCTGGGATGGGTATACCAGTATTCTCTAAGGCAATACCGATAAAAACAGCCCAATAACCGTATTGGCGGGCAATTTCCTGAATGTCATCAACCGATAAAAACTCTATAGACATCAAGCGACCAACTTTACAAAAATTTATCTATCTAGCTCTATCTTTGCGTGATCTATCCCAACTGTCAATTAAAATTTCAGGGAGCAATCAGAGAGAGTAAGGCTTTAAGGGCTTCACTTTCGGCTGCTGTGATTTGGTTATCCATCCAGGCAATCTTAACGGCCAACGGAAACGCTCTGGCGGCCAAGTCTGGATCGAGTTTGTCGATCGCACTGAGGGATTGGGGAACTTTCAATGCAGAGCGAACGGCTCCCAGGGTGGTGCTATCCAAATTGAGGGGAGAAAGTTGATTTTCTAGGATAGTCCAGTTCATCTCAGATTCAGGTAACCCAATTTGAATAATATAGGCTAAAAGCTTAGATAATTGAACTAATTTAGCCATTTCCATTTCATCTGATTGAGATTTGGTCAGATCACTAGAAGATTTGGTTAAATTGTCCAAAATTTTTTGCCAGTCCTTCTGGGCGCAGGATTCGGGTTTGCCGACGGTCAGAGAAACACTGATGCGGTCTGAATTGGGAATCAGTTGAGTGACTTCTGTTCGGACTCCCAAATATCCCAACCAGGAAGAAATCGTTTGGGCTAAGGTCTTTTTTGTTGCTTGGGAATTAGCTAACAAACGAATTTGGGTATCAACCAGGGGACGAACGATTTGACTAAGCATGGAATCAACTCAGCATAAAATAATATTTGATTAAGAGAGTAACACAACTAAAAAATTTAGATCGGGATGAGATTTGATTTAAAACTAAAAAATCCCCCTGTCAACCGTTTTTGGGGATGAGTTTAACTAAAGTTAAAGCAAAACTCCCCATTAGGTGTGATGAGGGATTAATATCAATTTTTATCTGGTTTAAATTTCAGCCACAGCCCGCTCAATCAAACGGTGGGCTAGGGTTTGGATTCCTGTGTGTTCATAATAATTGGTACTCATGTCTAGGAACGCCGCCACATAATCTAATTTATCATCGGCGATTTCAACGTACTTCGATAAATTGTGAGCAACAAGCTGGGGCGTTAAACCGCGATCGCTGACAAAATTGCCCATCCAGCTTGAAACGGAGCCAAAACTTTCTCCAATAAAGCTGAGTTTTCCTGCGGGATTGCCGCCTGGAATCAAATCGCTAATTTTGTTGAAAGCTTGATTTTCTTTCAGATCGGAAGGCTGCATTTGTCCCAGGCGATCGCCCACACTGAGGATAAAATCAGGGCCGAGGGGCAGTAATCCATCAAAACAGACGAGAGCCGCCATCCGCATCAGGGATTCTCCGCCGTAATCTCCTAAAGCTCCTAGAAAATCCCCAATACTATCGCCAGGAAGGCCGTTAATTTGACAAAAGGCTAATAATTCTACAATCACTTTTAGGGATAAATCAATGCTCTGGGCCTTGTCTGCCTTGGGAGTGATATTTCCTAAAAACGAGAGAAAGCCTACATTTTCACCGATTTTATTGGCCAAAGCCGCCGTACCCAACGCACTGCCCGCACTATCAATAGTTTGATAAAGCCAGAGAGCCGTTTGATAACCCTGGGATTTGTCATTAAATAAATACACTGCGCGATCGCCGATTTGTTGGATCATGTCTTCATCGGTTTCCCCTGTCACAGTGCGGATGGTATTTTCAAAACCGACTAGATTTTTCCACTCACCAGGAATCACAAAATCCAAGGCTTGTAAGGATTTGACTGTTAAATTATCCTTGGGTAATTCATCTACTAATTTAAAAATTGACTGACTCATGGGCAAATTTCCTCAAATTTAATGATCGTTTAATGATTAATGGCTGTAAAAGAAAAATCAAGACTTTAATCTTGCCAGTCCGTTGAGATCGAATTTCGCAAGCCAGGTTTCGCGATCGCTGGCGGTAAATTCGGGAGAACGGGATAACACTTTCACCTGAAAGCGATTACCTACTAAAACGGCCGTTGCCGTAGCTCCTTGCTGAACTGAGGGAAAACCCGCAATTTTTGTTGTACTTTTTTCAAACTTAGCCGCCGCACTAGGAGTATTAATCGTGTCAGAAATCGCCATCATGGCCATATCCTTACCATCTTTCTTTAATTTAGCCTCAGCGAAGCCTTTTTTCTCTTGAGTATAAACTCGGTCATAACCAGCCCCAGATTTCGGGAAAAATTTATTAAAACTACTACCTTGTTCAGATTTTTTATCAACAGCCTTGGCTCCCTTTTGGGTGCTTTCCTGTTGGGTTTGGTCAAAACGAGAAGGGGGCTGGGGAGAACAAGCGGTTATCCCAACAAACAATAAGATGGATAGGAGTCCTACTGTCACCAGTTTTCGTAAAGATTTTACCATTATGTAGATTTTCCTCTTATTTTGAGTATTTTTTTAAGATTTATGGTCTATTTGATTCCTAATCATTGTTAATTATACTTTCTGCCCATTCTTTTCGAGTATTGATAACACTCCCTCAATTTCCGTGTTAACCGTATTTTAAGAAAGACGACCGAAACGATCAAAGGGGAAAAAGCGAAAAATCGCGTGACCAATCAGATTTTCCTGGGGTAAAAATCCCCAAACATGGGAATCATTACTATTGTTGCGATTATCTCCCATAACAAAAAGATACCCTGGAGGGACTTTCACTGTCGGTAAATTGTACTGGGGCGGTTCAAGGATGTAATCTTCTAGCAAGGGTTCTTGGTTAACATAGACTTTACCGCTATTAACGGTAACTGTTTCACCAGGCAAGGCAATTACTCGTTTAATAAAAGCTTGATCGGAGGTATAACCCTGCTCCAGTAGAAGATCAGGCGGACGAAACACCACAATATCTCCATGTTGGGGAGGATGAAAAGAAAAGGACAATTTTTCCACCACCAGGCGATCGCCCTGTTCTAGGGTCGGTAACATGGAATCGGAGGGAATATAGCGGGGTTCTGCCACAAAAGTCCGAATCAAAAAGGCAAAAACCAAGGCAATAAGGATAATTTGTCCATTTTCACGCAGTCCAGACCAAACGCTTTTTTGAAAATCTTTACTGGGGGATTGGTTCATGATGGTAGAAAAATTTGAGAAAAATGACTAGTCCTCTTGCAAAAGTTTTTTAACGGCTAATATGAAAAATAAATTTAATCTAGAAAATTTGCATCGACTATCAAAAACGCTTAAAAACTCATCGAAAATCAAGCCCAAATAACCTCTTACAGTAGAATAACAAAAAATTGACACACTCAATCCGCTCACTTTTTATCCAAAAGCTGAACTTGAATAAATTATCTTGAATAAATTATTCTGTTTTCATATTAGTAAAATTGTTGTCATGATTTTCTAGATGAATAAAAAAACAAGTCAAATGATTGGCTACTTATTTAGAATTTTTTGCTGTGGGTTTCTGCTTGGACGGCTTCAATCAGCGATCGCACTTCTTTCGGTCCCTCGGAAGGTTCAAAGGAAGTGGGAAATTTGCGTAAACTGAGCATCCGTAACCCCAGGGGCAAAATACTAGCGATTCCCGCTAAATCTCGAAAATAATTTCCCATCACATACAAGCCAAATTTACGTTCATCCACCCATCCCCCTTCTTTTACCAGATCAACCAGGACTTTGCGGTGACGAACGGAGCGACTGGACTGGGCATCCTTGCGGTCTAAAATTTGTTGCTTGATTTTACTAATCTGATCCATCGGAGCCACTTCCATCGGACAGACCGTATTGCAGAGATAGCAACGGGTACAGCCCCAGGCTCCCGAAACGCCTTCGTTATAATGATCCAACCGTTCTTCCGTCTGGGTATCCCGCGAATCTCCGACTAATCGTTGTGCCTTGGCTAGGGCATGGGGGCCAACAAAACTGGGATTAACAGATTTGGCATTACATTCCGAGTAGCAAGCTCCACACAAGATGCAATTCCCCATTTCATTTAATTGTTCGCGCTCTTCTGGGGTTTGTAAAAATTCTCGTTCGGGAATTTCTCGACTATTGGTACTCACGTAGGGATCAACCTTTTCCAAGTTGTCCCAAAAGGGCTGCATATCGACAATTAAATCCTTCGTGACCGTAAAATTTCCCATCGGTGCGATCGCGATTTCAGGAATATTATCCCCTAATAAATGGGAAAATCGTTTTAACTCACTGCCCACATTTTCCTTACACGCCAAGGCTGAACGTCCATTAATTTTGATACTGCAACTGCCACAAATCGTATTACGACAATTTTTTCTAAAGGCGAGACTCCCATCTTGCTCCCATTTGATCTGATTTAGGCAATCCAGGATCGTCATACCCGCTTCAACCTCTAATACAAAAGTCTGGAAATAGGGATTGCCGTTCGGCTTCTGGCGAGAAATTTTAAATTGAACCTGCATAAATAGCCATTTTTAGAGTGAAAAAACCAGGGACATTTCCCCTACTCCCTAGTCTAAAGCACCCTTATCTCCCTGGGAACGAACTTCAACACAAATTTATCTTCCCAGGTAATCAATGCCTATCTATAGATAAATATAAATCAATGTCTCTGGAGATTTTGGCTCAACCCTTTCTGATTGTTTTACTGAGTCCCCCTC